>CAZTLC010000041.1:0-8719 GCA_964614295.1 uncultured Aquificaceae bacterium
GTGACGATTGGTGCTGGAGGAGGAGCCTATCCAGGGGCTTTTAGGCTTGCAAAGGCAGGCTTTAATGTAGTCATGGTGGATAAAAAGGGGGTGATGAGTGGAAACTGTTTGGCGGAAGGGTGTGTGCCTTCAAAGGCTATAAGAGAGCAAATTCATACTTATCTTAGGTTTAAGGCTTTTAGTGGTAGTAATTATGATATTGATTATAAAAAGATTGTAGCTAAAAAGGATGAAGTGCAAACTATAAGGTATAAGCTTCACGAGGAGGAGTTAAAAGCTCATCAAAACCTAAAACTTTTAAAAGGTGTGGCGAGGTTCAAAGATGAACATACCATTGTAGTGGAAAGCGATAAAGGGGAAGATACCATAAGGGCAAAGTATATCATCATAGCTTCAGGGGCTGATGTTTTTGTACCACCCATAAAAGGGAAAGAGCACGCTATAACAAGTACGGACATATATAAACTAAATCCAAACCTCACCTATATTCCAAAAGACTTTGCCATAGTGGGTGGTGGATATATAGGCGTAGAGACCGCCTTTTACTTTGCAAACCTTGGTGCTAACGTCTATATACTTGAAAAGATGGATAGAATATTGGCTGGAATAGATAAATACGCTACCAACACTCTTTTGAAGTACTTACCAAAGAATATAAAGATACTCACCTCTGTAGAGGTTCAAGAGATAGTCAAAAAGGATGATAGAAAAATCGTTTACTATAAAGAGGAAGACAGCGTGAAATCTTTGGAGGTGGATGAGGTTCTTATGGCAGTGGGTAGAAAACCTATCATACCAGAAGGAGCCAACAACTTTTTGAAGATAAGTAAAGCTATAGAGGTAAACAGTGCTTGCCAAACCAATATACCTCACATATACGCCTCTGGGGATGTCAATGGCAAAGTGCCTCTTTTTCATGCTGCCATAAGACAGTCTTTGGTATGCGCTTACAATATAATGGCTAACAACACACCCATTGATTATGCTGATTTTGAGAATGTGCCCTTTACGGTTTTTACCATACCAGCTATGTCTTTTGTAGGTATTACCAAAGAAAAGGCTCAAGAGCTTGGTATTGATACGATAGAAGCTAGCTTTGACCTAAAAGAAGATTCAAGGGCTGAGATATACTCTGAAGAGGGTGAGCTAAAGCTGTTTTTTGATGCTAAAAGCCTAAAACTGATAGGAGCTTACATGGTAGGCATAGACGCCGAACAGCTTGTCTCTCAACTTGGACTTGCTATAAAACTTGGAGCCACTGCAAAAGATTTGGCAGAATATCAAGACCAGCATCCTATGACCCAGGAGTGTATATCAAAAGCTGCCAGAAAGCTATTTTAAGAATGTCTTATTTCATAGTATATTTTTCTTTTGTATATAGCTTTTAAGATATGATAGATACACATTGTCATTTGGATTTGCTGGAAAAAGAGGATTTTGAAGAGGCGATAAACGATGAATCTTTGGAATATCTTATAACCATAGGTTTTGATAGAAAAACCTGTGAAAATGCTATAAACATAGCTTCAAAATACGATAAGGTTTATTGTGCTGTTGGTTTTCATCCAAACGATGTTGCTGATTTAACGGAAAAAGACATACTTTGGCTTGAAGAGCTTGCCAAATCAAACAAAAAGGTAAAAGCTATAGGAGAGATAGGTTTAGATTATTATAGGACAAAGGATTTAAAAGACAAGCAGATAGAGTATTTTAACATACAACTTGAGCTTGCCAAAAACCTTGGTCTTCCAGTGGTAATACATTCAAGAGATGCCGAGGAAGACACTATAAAGGTGCTTGAGAATTATAAAAATATAGGTGGTGTCCTTCATTGCTTTAGCGGTTCTTTAGAGTTTATGAAAAAAGGTGTGGAGCTTGGATTTTACATTTCATACTCTGGCAACATCACCTTCAAAAACGCCCAGTCTTTAAGGGATGTAGTATCAAAAACACCTACTTATAGGCTGCTGATAGAAACCGATAGTCCTTGGCTTGCCCCAACCCCTCATAGAGGTAAGAAGAATAAACCCTCTTACATATGGCATACCGCAAAGGTGATGAGTGAGCTAATACCAAACTCAACGCTTGAAGATATAGATAGGACAACTTCTTCCAACGCCAAACTCTGTTTTAACTTGGGCTTTGACACAAACAAAGATACCATCACCTACATTATAAACAATAAGCTATATATAAACTCTACAAACAAGTGCAATCTTCATTGTAGTTTTTGCGAGAGGGAAAGAGATAGAAACTTTATGGTAAAAGGTTATTGGGTTTGGGTAAAAAGAGACCCAACAGATGAGGATATCATAAAAGAGATAAAGAATCCACAAATCTACGATGAGATAGTGTTTTGTGGATACGGAGAGCCCACCCTTAGAATGGATGTTATAAAAAAAGTAGCCTCTTATATAAAATCAAAATCAAACACAAAAATAAGGATAGATACAAATGGTCTTTACCTTGCCTTTGGTAAAAAAGAGGATTTGAAAGAACTAAAGGGTCTCGTGGATACATTTTCTATAAGCCTAAACGCACCAGATGAAAAAACCTACAATGAGGTGTGCAGACCCCCTTATCCCAACGCATTTTCTTTGGTAATAGAGTTTATAAAAACTGCAAAGGAGCTTGGATTTGAGGTGATAACCACTGCCGTTACGTATCCAGGGGTTGATATAGACGCCACTGAAAAACTGGCAAAAGAGCTTGGCACCACATTTAGGAAAAGAGAATGGGAAGTCTTAGGGTAGGATTATATTTGATATGGCTATGGGTCTTACACCAAAGTATAGGTTTTTAAATTTAAACATAAAAGAGTAGGCTATTATAAAAGATGGTTTTTTAGGCTTTTCAAAAAAAGCATAGCTTCCTAAAAAAGTCTCTTTTGGCATGCCCTCTTCATAGAGGATAGAAAAGCTATTTTCATAGGGAAGGTAGCTTATTATATGATTGTCCTTTTCAAAGAAAAAAGAAGGTCTATCCACAAAGGATATTGTTGTGTTGCCTTTTTTTATATTTTCTAATAGGTCTTTTTTGGTTTTTATGGGGCTTTTAGAAAAGGCAAAATTTCTAAGCATCCCAAAAGACCATCTGTAAGAGGGTATTAAAAGCCTGATACCCACTTCTCTTATGTAAATTTTTACATGATGGTCAAGTCCCCCTATCACAGGATTTCTCCAGCCTTGCTCAAAGTATTTTTTTATATAAATCTCTGGTGTTAAAGCGGAAGAGAAAAACCTATATATCCTTTTTTTAAGGAAAATTTTTGGTATCAAAGCCCCTATGTATCTCCAAAGCATAGCAAACTTTGAGCTTATAACAGCATCCCTTAAATCTATAAGCTCCACCACCAGGTCTTTGGTTTTTTCTAAACGCCATATGTATTTTTTCTTGAATGGATGAGCCACCACTTTTAAATCATCTACACTTATAAGGCTCCCTACTATGCCATTTTCGTTGGTAATTTTTTCTTCTTTGCCCACCAATATATGTTCGTTTTCAAAGCACTTGTAATGGGTGTTTTCGTGGTCTGTTATAATAACGTAGTCAATAGCTTCTTCTTTTTTGGTAGATTCTATATCCTCTGGTTTTCCCAAAGAGTCATATGAAAACTGGGTGTGTATATGAAATACAAAGGATTTTACATAAAAGTTTGGTGGGTCTATGGAATTTGCTATTTTGACGTTTTTTAGGCTTTTAACAGGAAGGATAAAAAACAAAAGCTCTAGTATACCAAAGGCTATTATAAAAGCATATATACCTATTATTAAAAATAGAATCCACACGTATAAAATTATACACTACAGAAGAGCCTTTGCTAAATCTTTTCCAAGGCTTACTGGGTCTTTACCTTTTAATGTAAGCTCTCTATATTCTGTGCCATCTTCTTTGGCTATGAACCCTCTTATCGTTATACCTTCCTCTGTGAGTTTTGCATAAGCGCCCATAGGTATTTGACAGCTTCCTTCCACAGTCTCTAAGAAAGAACGCTCTGCCATAGCACATATACGGGTAGGTTCATGATTTATTTTCTTTAGTATGTATGAAAGTTCCTTGTTGGAGGCTTTGTATTCAATGGCTATTATCCCTTGTCCTACAGCAGGTATGAAATCAAGATAATCTGTTATAACAGCTGATAGCCCAAGCCTTTTAAGGCCAGCGCTGGCAAGTATTATAGCATCGTATAGACCATCTTCTAATTTCTTTAGTCTTGTATCTACATTTCCCCTTAAATCCTCTATCACTATATCTTTTTTTCTTTGAAGAATCTGGACTTTTCTCCTTATAGATGAGGTGCCTATCTTTTTACCAGCTGGTATATCTTTTAAGCTTTTGTAGGTTTTACTTACAAAGGCATCCCTTGGGTCTTCCCTTTCTAAGAACACATCTACCACAAGCCCTTTTGGTATTATAGCTGGCACATCCTTTAAAGAATGCACTGCAAAATCTATGGTGCCGTCCAGCAAAGCATTTTCTATCTCTTTCACAAAAAGCCCCTTACCTCCTATGTTTGCAAGAGGCACATCCAATATCTTATCGCCGGTGGTGGTGATAAGCACAAGCTCTACTTCAAGTCCTAAGCTTTCAAGCTTTGATTTGACAAACTCTGATTGCCAAAGAGCTAGTTTGCTTTTTCTAGTCCCCAACCTAAGCTTCAACTATCAGTCTTTCCTCCACCATTTTTTTGTTTAAAAGCTCAAAACTCCTAAAAGAAGAAGCTTTTCCTCTTTGCACAGATACTATTATATAAGATAGGTATTCAAAGGCTCTCTCTTCATCGGTCTTTGAAGCCATATCAGGATGGTCTGGATGAGAGTGATATATGCCTACTATCTGTAATCCTTTTTTATCTGCATAGTTTTCTGCTTTCATATAATCTTTTGGGTCTATCTCGTATCTGTCATTTTTTCTGTCTTTGTTAGCATTTTCTACTGCTAAAAGCTCATAGACTACTCTAAACCCATCCTCTTCTTTTCCTATCATTATACCGCAAGTCTCATAAGGATAATCTCTTTCGGCTTGGGATTTTATCCTTTCCAAAAGCTCTTTTTTTATCTTAAGCATGCTTTTCTTCAGGCTTTTTATGTAATACAAACCAAAGCACTATAGAACCTATCATCATACCTATGCAGACTATTTGATTCCAAGTAAGTCCAATGCCTGGAATAGGTGGTGTCACTCCTCTGTAAAACTCTTCTATAAATCTAAAAAGCCCCGCAAAGAAAAGATAAAATACAAACACCTCACCGTCAAACCTCTTTTTATAAAATAAGATTATAGCTCCTGCAAAGATGAAAAGGTTGAAAAGTAAATCCATAAGTTCTGTAGGATAAAGGGGCACATGAGGGGGAGCTATGGCTCCTTCTGGAAACACCATATAAAAGTATGGAAACTTTGACATAAAATGAACGCCTACACTCAAATCACTCACTCCAGACACCTCTTTACCATAACAACATCCAGCAGAGGTGCAACCTACCCTTCCTATGGCCTGACCTATAGGAAGCGCAATGGCTGCTATATCACCCACCTTAAATGGGTCTAACTTGTAATATTTTATTATACCCAATATGGTAATGAGCCCACCTATCAATCCACCAAACCAATCAAGCCCGCCTTGCCATATTTCAAAAGGACTAAAAAAGCTTGTCATCTGATTGTGGTGTTCTATCACATAGGCAAGTCTTGCTCCAAGTATAGCTCCTACGATACCAAACAAAAAGATATTTTCTATCTTATAAGATTCTATGCCCTCTTTTTTAGCGAAGAATATAGATAGAAGATATCCCGCTATCATAGCAAGGGATGCCATCACACCGTATGTGTAAACTTTCAAACCAAACAAATCAAACAGTATAGGATGCATAAAAATATTATATCTTTAACTGATGATTTTTTCGTGAGTTTGTATAGTTAAATATGTTTAGTGGCATTTATCACATTTTTTATGTTTTCGTTTTTGGCTTTTAATAAGATAAAAAATGCCTAAGGCTAAGATGATGCCTACGAAAAGCCAATCAAAAAACATGGAGCACCATGCTGAGTCTATATATCACAAAAGCTACAGACCATCCTAGTACAAAGCTATAAAGAAGGAAAAGAATGGCAAACTTTGTGCCAAACTCTGATTTTAATATGGAAACGGTAGCTATACAAGATGTGTATAAAAGCACAAATACCATAAAAGAAAGAGCACCATATGGGCTTAGGCTATTTCTTATATCTTTTGTGATAGAAGATGTGTTTGACTCTTCGGTAAATACGTTTGAAAAACCCGGGGACACAAAAGCAAGGACTGTGTTTTTAAGAGCTTCTTCAAGGGATAGCATTTGTTCTTTGAAAGATTTTTTTATATCAAAATCAGAGTAATCTTCTTTGCTAGAGGCTGAATATATGGTACCCATGGAGCTTATAATGATTTCTCTTGCCAAGAAAGCTGGCACCAAGGATGTGGTGGCCCTCCAATCTTCTATACCTATTGGCTTAAATATATAAACCAACGAGCTTCCTATCTTACCTGCTATTGTGTCTTGTATGTTGGTGTTTGGAGGTATGTTTAGAAAAGCCCATACCACCACTGTAGAGGCAAATATGAAAGTTCCAGCTCTTTTTAAAAAGCCCTTTAGCTCTACTAATGCTATGTTTAGGACTATCTTTAAAGGAGGTTTTCTATAAGGGGGGAGCTCCAGTATCATAGGTAAGCTTTCTGCTTTTGGCAATATCTTATTCATCACAATTGCCGTGATAACGCTAAAGAATATACCAAGAAGGTATAAAAATAGTATTATAGGAGCTGGGTTTTTAAAAAATATAGCACCAAAGAAAGCAAATACCACAAATCTAGCAGGACAGCTGGTGAAAGGTATCATCGCAGCCACTATGAGCTTTGAACGTTTGTCTTCTAAGATTTTAAGAGCCATGATAGCAGGTACATTGCAACCAAATCCAAGCATGAAAGGGAGTATGCCTCTACCATCTATACCAAACTTAGATACAAACCTATCAAATATGATGGGCACTCTTGGAAGATAGCCAGACATCTCAAGTATAGACAATCCTAAGAACAAAGCACCTACCAAAGGAGCAAAGCTTATCACAAAACCAACCCCGTCTAACACAGCCCCCGCTATAAAGCTTTTTACTATGTATGGGGCTTTTGGTAAAAGCTTATAAACCAAAGGATGCAAAAAACCGCTTTCAAAGTTGCCTATCCAATTGGAAATAGGATAACTTACATCAAAGGATAGTTTAAACAAAATATACATCACACTTACAAATATCAAAAGCCCAAAAACAGGATGAAGGGCAAATTTATCAACAACTTCCGTTAGCTCTATCTCATCTTTGAAACTCCTTTTTACAACGCTTGAGCTTATAAAATGAGCTATGCCATATATATCTTTTTTTAGTATATCGTATATATTTTCTTTTAAATCATCCTCTAATCTTGATATAACTTCGTTACAACAATCACAAGGTATTATGCGTTCTAACATCTTTATGGCAAAAAATCTTTGGGGTATTTTTTTATTTACTGGCACCGCACAAGAAGATATAATATCAGATATAGCTTTTTCTGTAATCTCAGAGTATTTTAAAGGTGTTGGTATGATTTTTTTCTCATGGGCTTTTATAATGCTCTCTAAGAGTTTTTCTTTCAAATCTTCTTTGGTGCCTATGGAGGTTATCACATCCACTCCTATTAGTTCAGAGATTTTTTTTATATCTATATTTATTCCAAGCTCCAACGCTTCATCCCACATATTTAATACAATAACCATTGGAAGCCTTAGCTCTATGAGTTCAGCTGTTAGTATCAAAGAGCGCTCTAAGTTTGTGGCTTCTATGATGTTTATTATTACATCTGGAGGGTTATTTATAAGAAAATCTGCTGTGACTGCCACATCCTCTGAAATATAGTCAAGAGAGTAAGCTCCTGGTAAATCTATGATGTGAAGCTCATAATCTTTGTAAGTCAAAGTGGCCTCTGTTTTTCTTACGGTGACGCCAGGCCAGTTGCCTACCTTTAAAGAGGTTTTTGCTATGTTGTTTATAATGGTGGATTTACCTACGTTTGGATTGCCTACAAAGGCTACCTCTACTTTTTTCATTCTACTTCAACTTTATCTGCAAGGTTATTGCAAATGGATATCCTGGAGTTTTGGACTTTTAGAATCGTATTTCTATCGTCTTTCCTTAGCACTTTTATACTAGCCCCAGGTATTAACCCCATACTTATTAGCTTTCTCTTCCAACCTGGATTTTCATTGCGTCCTTTTATTATATAACCCCTCACACTCACTTCTTTATCTTCTGGAACTTCTAACAGTTTCATAGTTTTTAATATGCAATCTCAATTTTATTTATACAATGATAAATATCATACCTTTTAAAAGCTAAAAAACTTACCTTATTTCTAAGGAGGTTGTTATGAATATATCAAATGCTGTTTTTAATTTGAGCGCTCTGCAAAACAACGTTCAATCCCAGCCAAAAGCTCAACACACTGGGATGGTAGATGGAGTTTTGCCTTTTGGTCTTTTTATGGGAGAACCGGTATCCCCTATTGAAAAATCAAAGCAAGAAAACCAACAAGCCGTAAACGGTATAAACTCCTTTGAATCAGCTCTATACAACTTCATGAACAATATGATAACCCAAAGTGTTCAAAATACCCAAAACAGCGGTTTAAACAACTTTTGATTGTTTAGTTTTT
>CAZTLC010000042.1:0-8598 GCA_964614295.1 uncultured Aquificaceae bacterium
ATTTATAACTACCAGTTTAACACCAAAAGTTTCCATAAAAAACTTTAGATATTCATATCCAAATCTTGCCAATCTATCAGGATGTTCTATAATAACTCTTTTTATGTGGTTATTTTTTACTTTATTTAATAGTTTTAGCAATCCTCTTCTATTTTCGTTTACTCCAGTAGCTATTTCAGATATTACTTCATAGTTAAAACCATGTTCTTTAGCATATTCTTCTAATCTTTTGATTTGGTTTTGTAAATATTCTTCTTGTTTTTTAGTAGAAACTCTTGCATATAAAATTGTATCTGGTTTAACTATATCTTCTTTGCTCTCTTGAGCTTCTACTAAATGCAGTAATCTTTCTATATCATCTTTTCTGTATCTTCTTTGATTGCCTGGTGTTCTAATTGGTTGTAATAAGCCTTGTTTTTCCCAGTTTATTAGCGTTATTCTGCTTATTCCGTAAATCTCTTTTAAGTTTTTAATAGTTAATAATTTTTGCTCCATAATAATATAATTATATTATGTTATATAGTTTTTGTCAACTATTTTAACCTCCTTTAAAATTGATAGTGATAGTACCGCTTTCAACGGGCCCATTTATAGGTTCAAATCTAAACCTTCTAACATAGTTTATTACTTCCCTATCCACATAAGCTATTCCACTTCTCTTTAAAATGATAACTCTTGTCACATATCCAGAGGGTGATACAAAAATTCTCAAAACCACTGGTGCTGGAAACTCACCCGCCCTTATAATAGGTGCTGATGGTGTGTATATAAGCCTTCTTGAGCCCTCATGAAGGTATGAGCTCCTAGAGCTTATAGTGGCGCTTATGTTTCCTATCTGCTTAATAGCACCCTCTATATCAGATTGGGCTTGCCTTCTTTGAGCTTCTATCTCTTTTTCCAAAGAGGACAATACGCTCACATTTTTAGGCGGATTTTTGGGAGGATTGTGGACCACTGGAATCTTTACATCGCCTTTTTTGAACACTTGCCTTGGTCTTAAAGCGCTCGTTTGAAGATGGTGAGAGCCTACCGATGGCTTATAGCCCTTTGCCGGGCTTAAAGGTTTGGAATAGCTTTTCCTAACATGAAACTTTTGAAGTTTGATAGGTTTTGGTGGAGTGGGAACTTCCTTTGGTGGATTTACAAGCTCTACATTTACGGGTGGGTTTTGATATTGACTTATAAGTGGTCTCATGGTAAAAAGCATCGCTAAACCAGAGAATAAAAATATATTTATCAGTATAGATACTAAAAAAAACGGTAACTCTTGGCTCTCTTGCCTCAAATTCATATAAATATCTTAACATATCTAAGTATTTTTCAAAAGAAAATCCTCAAAACTAGAAAAAGAAGATTGTTTAAATTCTAAGTATTTGGTTTTTAACCAAAGCTGTATTATAAAACTCTTGGCATCTATGTAATCATGTTTTAATATATTGTCTATACCTTTTATACAGCTTACTTTGGTGAATTCTTTTTCTTCTTCGTTGCCAGCTTTTTTCTTACAAAGGATTTCTAACTCTTGTTTTGGAGCTTTTAAAAGCAAAACATACAAAAATACCTCTTCGGAAGAATCACCGATAGTAGGATAGAGTGCTTTTATAAAAATGGGTTTTGATTCTATAAGGGATTTGTAGATATAAAAGTTTTGCTCTAAACCAAGCTCTTCTGTTATCTCCTTTCTTATGGTGTCCTCTATAGATTTTTTAAGGTTGTTATAATTCATTGAGTCAATAAGCCCAGCTACTATTTCTTCTGATTCGCCTAAGATTGGATATCTAAACTGCCTAACATTTAGCTGATATATATCATCAGCTATTGCAAAAACGCCAATTGCCACAGCTTTTTTTCTGAGGGTGATAATACCTCTATAGAGGTTTTTAAATTTTACAAACGCTTGAGTCCTTCCAAACTCCTTGCCAAAAAATACCGTGTCTTTTCCGTATATTTTTATATATTCTAAGTTTTCTCTATCCTTTAACCTATCTATCCAATCCCAAAATATATAGTTTGATTTATCTAAAAATGTTTTAAGCTTTTTATCTGAAAAGCCAATAAACTTTATATGCTCTAAAGTCATTTAAGCACTCTAGCATCAGCCCCAATGTTACCAGGGGGCCCAAAAGTCTGATACAAAATCTTATAAGAAGGGGTATCGTACTCCCAAACCGCCATTCTCAAAGGCAATTTGAATATGAGTTTTGGTTTTAGGCTTTTAGCATCTTTTATAAAAAGATACGCTGGTGGTAAAAATTTATTACCTATTGAATACTCCTCATAGCAGATATCATCTTTGTTAAACAAAGCATATATTTTAAAACCATCCTTTTCTATCTCTAAAGCTTTTATAGCCTCTGGGGTCTCTTTTTGATTTACACTGAGGATTTTGATATTTTTATATTCTTTAAAAAAAACATTATAGCTATCCCCCACATAACCAAAAGCTATTCCCATCAAAAGCCCCAAAATCAAAAATACCTTCATAAAATCCTTTTGAACCTATCGGAAATACTTGGTGCTCTTATCTCATCTTTTACCACAAGGGGTATGCTATAGTTTGAGTCTCCGTAGGTGATTATAAGATTTGCCACTACTTCATTCTGTTTTATAGGATACTTTAAATCTTTTATAGGCACTATAGAATAATTTATCTTCATGCCTGGGTATACCACAACGCTAAAATCTTGAGATGCCAAAAGAGGTATATCTTTTTTATCCCAAGGAACTTTTATAAAGCCCACCTGTTGGTCTTTTGATATGAGCTTTTGCTCTGATAGTTGGGTTTTTGTAGCATCTATTAGGGTTATAGCATCTTTTAAAGCGGTGGTAAGAGAAGATTCACCAGAAGCTCCAAATATAACACCCAATATATCAATATTGCCTTGCTTTGAATCAAATACGAAGTTTGCGCCTGCTGGCAAAGAAGAGCCAGTTTTTACACCTACTATACCATCTTTACCAAGGTCATAATTTACATTGTATTGAATACCAGCCACCGGTAGAGTTGCCTGAGGCATAGCTACTATGTGTCTAAAAGTGGGTATTTGCATGGCAAGTTGTGCAAGTTTAAACTGGTCTTCTGGTGAGCTAACACTACCAGCGTTTGCACCAGAGGGGTCTTCGTAATGAGTATCTTTAAGACCAAGACTTTGGGCTGTTTTATTCATCTTGTCTACAAAAGCTTTTACGCTCCCAGCATCCCATCTTGCCAGTATATAAGCAAAGTTGTTGCCAGAAGGTATCATGAGTCCTTCTAAAAGCTGTCTTTCTGTTAGTTTTTCCCCCAATGCTACTTTTACCACCGATTGGCCATCCTTTTTAAAAGCCTCATACTCGTTTACTTCCTTCTGAGTGATGGTAAAGCTAGGTCCATCTTGGCCTATAGACAAAGGATGGTCTTTTAAGATGATATAAGCAGTCATTATCTTAGCTACGCTTGCTAATGGCCATTGGCCTTGATTTGGTGTTTTTGCTATTATACCGCTCTGAAGAGTTCCTATCACAGCGTATCTTATATCGCTCGGCCACGTTATAGAAAATGTGCCCGGTATTTGCTGATTTTTTAATGTCAATTCAAATTGTGATTTAGGCCAGCCTCTAAAAAGCTGAAAAACTGCATAAAAGACAAAAACCACCACCAAAAGGACGATAATCCTTTTGAGGCTCTTATGTTTATTGGTTTCTCTCTCGTCATAGTACATAATAGACTATTATAACAAAGCTTAAGCCTTCATTTCTTCGTATTTTAGAAGCCAGAGCATGGCTATTCCTGATAAAAGTGTAAAGATGCCAAAAGCTTGCTCTTGTGTTAGGCTTTTAAATAATACATGACTTATGCTGTAATATCCTACTACAATATTTGAAAATCCGTAAAGCATGAGGAATATTGAGAAGAGCTCTCCAGTAAACCTATTTTGTTTTTTTATCACATAGTAAATAAGTATTAAAGTGCAAAGGATGAAGAGAAACCCGTACATAAATTGTATTGGATAAAAGGGTATAGAAGGAGGAGCTATATCACCAAATTTATACACTACATAAAAGAAAGGAAACTCTTTTAGTATATGAAAACCAGGGGTTACATCCACCGCCATCGGTACAGGCCTTCCAAAGCTAAATCCCACAAGACCAGCGGATATATAACCAAGCCCAAGCACCAAAGAGCCCACTAAGGATGTTATGTCTAGGGCTTTTAGTATGGGAATATTGTAAAACCAAGCTACCGAGACTACTCCTAGTATTGCACCCACCAGAGTACCATAGTAATCTATGCCACCGTTCCAGATTTGGAAAATCCCAAGAAGATTTGGTATCTGTTCGTGGTTTTTAGCGATATAAAAAACTCTTCCAAAGATTATGCCAAAGATAGCCCCCGCTAAAAATATATTTTCTGTTTGAGATTTTAATATGCCTATGTATTTTGATACCTGTAAAGACAGAATATAGGATATAAAAAGAGATAGCGTTATCATGAGCCCAAAGCTTGATATAGCAAGATTGCCTAATCTTATATAAAAAGGCATCAGAGCTTTTTCCAGATAGTACCTGCTTTTGTATCTTCCAATTTTATATCATGTTTTAAAAGCTCATCCCTAATGAAATCAGCTACTTTAAAATCTTTATTTTCTTTGGCTAAGTTTCTAGCTTTTATCAAAATCTCTAAGAACTCTGTAGATATGTTTATACTTGAAGCAGGTTCTAAGGTTTTTAAGGTGGTTTTTAATGTATTTTCTTCTAAAAGCCCAAAAATATCCATCAAAGTCTCTTTTAAACTGCTGGCTAAAAATATGTATCCTTCAAATTCTTTTGGTGTTATATAACCCGCTTTAAAGCTTTCTGTTTTTACTCTGTTTAACTCGCCCACAGCGTTAAAAACGTGAGCCAGCGCCAAAGATGTGTTAAAATCTTCAGATAGGGCTTTATAAAACTGCTCTTGGGTATTTTTTTCTAAACTATAAAAGTCTATGTTCAAAACGGGATTTCCCTCTTTTACAATAGCTTTAAGAGCCTCTAAGTCCTCAACGGCGCTTTTTAATCTCTCATAGGCTTTTTTGGTCTCTTCCATCTTCTCAAAAGAAAAGTCCAAGGGACTTCTATAGTGAGTAAACAATACTAAAAGCCTCAAAATATCTGGATTGTATTTTGTGTATATCTCTTTTAATGTGATGAAATTTCCAAGGGATTTTGACATCTTTTTACCACCCACCGTCACAAGGCCATTGTGCATCCAGTATCTGGCGAATGGTTTACCCGTGATGCTCTCCGCCTGAGCTATCTCATTTTCGTGGTGAGGAAACACCAAGTCTATACCACCGGCATGTATGTCTATGGTTTCGCCAAGATGTTTAAATATCATAGCTACGCACTCGGTGTGCCAGCCGGGTCTTCCGTAAGACCATGGGGATTCCCAGCCGGGTTCATGGGATTTGGAAGCTTTCCAAAGGGCAAAATCAAGGGGATTTCTCTTTTTTGAAGAGGGTTCTATTCTAGCTCCTGCTTCAAGTTCCTCTGGACTTCTTTTAGAAAGTTTTCCATACTCTTTAAAACTATCTATGGAAAAGTAAACATCACCATCACTCTCATAAGCCTTGCCAATTTCTATGAGCTTTGATATAAGAGATACTATCTCTTCTATGTGTTCTGTGACCCTCGGCTCAACGTTGGCAGGTTTTACATTTATAGCTTCCATATCAAGATAGTAGTTTGCTATATATCTATTGGCAATGCTCATGAAGTCTTTGCCTTCTTCGTTGGCTTTGTTTACAATCTTGTCATCTATATCCGTAAAATTTCTTACAAACTTTACCCTGTACCCTAGCTTTTCAAGGTATCTTCTGAAAACATCAAAAACTATAAGGCTTCTACCGTGCCCTACATGAGAATCATCATATACTGTTACACCGCAAGTATATATGTTTACCTCTGGCGGATTTATAGGCACAAACTCTTCCAAACTGGCGCTAAGCGTATTATAAAGCACAAATCCCATACTTCTATTTTAACTCAAAATACAACCTATAATCTATGTTAAAATAAAACTATGGATAAAAAGAAATTGCTTTTCACATTGATTGGTGTGTCTATTTTGCTGAGTTCTTGTGCGCAACCAGTGCAACAAGGTCCAAATCCTATTACCACATTGCAACAACAATACCAATATCAACAGCAAGAGATAAATGAGATAAATAGAAGATTGGACTCTTTAGATGAGTCTTTGGCAAAGCTAAGGGTAAGGCTTGGGCTTTCTACTTACAACAATATAACAAAGCATATAAACGAACAGACACCATCTATCAATGAACCTTCAGAGCCTTCTTCAAACTTAAACTCTTTGCCAACTATTACACCTTCTCAGGGCGTAAAGCATCTTTCTAACACAGTTACTATTATAAACTCTACAGCCCCGCCTCAAAATACTGGAAATTCTTCAAACTTGCAAAGTCTTATTTCAAACTCACCTTCACCAAATACAAATACTTCCACTACTCCTCAACAGTTATATGGAGAGGCTTACAGATACTATCAATCTGGACATTACAACAAAGCCAAAAGTCTTTTCAAAGAGTTCATATTAAACTATCCTCATTCAAAGCTTACGAACAATGCCTATTATTGGCTTGCTATGAGCGAAAAAGCTATGCATCATAACAACGAAGCTTTGGCTATTTTACTTTCTTTGATAGATAAATGTAAAAAAGGAGAACTGCCTTCTTGCGATAAAGCACCTTCTGCTTACTTTTCAGCGGCAAACATATACAAAGAGATGGGACAAAAACAGATGGCTGTAAAACTCTACAAAAAGCTTATCTCTCTTTATCCAGATAGTATAGAAGCAGCATTGGCAAAATCCGAATTAGAGGTTCAATGAATAGAGAATATTATGGTGTTTTGATAGGGATAGCTACGCTCTTTTTCCTATTGTCTTTTGAACCTATCACATTGATAGGTGTTGGAATACTTAGTTTCTTTGTAGCCAAAGAGCTAAAAGATGTATCAAAAGCAAATACAAGCCTATATTTAGCGCCTATTATAACACTCATAAGCATTTACAATATAAATTACGGTTTTTTGGCTATATTTTTATCCGTGTTTTTAGAGCTTTTAATATCAAAAGATATAGAGTCTTTTTACAAAAGCTTTTTTATATTGAGTATAAGCGCTATACCGTCTAGTTTTATATATAGAGTAAAAGGACTGGGGGATTACTACATACTTGGACTTCTTCTAAGCGTTTGGATACTTGATACAATGAGCTATTATGTAGGAAAAAACTTTGGCGAGCATAAATTGGCTCCAAGTGTATCTCCCAACAAAACTATAGAAGGTTTTATAGGCGGAAGCCTTTTTTGTATTTTGTTTGGTATCTTGTACTTTGGTTTTGTTAGAGGTTTTATCTTAGGTATGGCTATAAGCTTGGTAGGAGTTTTTGGTGACCTTTTTAAAAGCCTAATAAAAAGACAGTACGGTATAAAGGATTTTTCAAATGTTTTTGGACCACATGGTGGTTTCTTAGATAGATTTGATGCGTTGATGTTTAGCTCTATCATTTTTTATACATTAAATGCGCCCCGTTGATGTAGTTTTAACAATACTTCTTATCCAAACACTAGGCCTTATAGGTGTATACAGCTCTATTTATACCAATTACGGTATTCAATATGGATTATTTATAAAACAGCTTATATATATAATCTTAAGTTGGTTTATCATGTATGGTATGAGCAAAGTTAGATTTTCCTCTGTTCTATCTGTAGCTCCTTTGATATACGGTATAAATCTGTTTCTTCTGATATCGGTTATGTTTGTTGGAAAAACCATATATGGAGCTAAAAGATGGATAGGCATAGGGCCTTTTGGTATCCAACCTTCAGAGTTCATGAAAGCCTCCGTTATCCTGATAATAGATTATATAATCTATATGAGCCCTTATCTAAAAGCCCAAAAAATCTTATACATACTTACCAGCATAGGCATACCTTTTCTTATAATATACAAACAACCAGATTTGGGGTCTGCAATCATAATGATACTTCCTATATTATCACTTATATTTTTTGCCAAATTCCCTAAAAACTTCTTTAAGTATGCGATACCAATAGCTCTTATAATCCCTATAATAGGCTGGCATTTTATGAAACCTTATCAAAAAGAGCGTATCCTTACGGTTATAAATCCAAAGGCTTACTATGCAAAGGGCGGTTATCAGCTTATGCAATCTATAATATCAATAGGCTCCGGCAAGATATTTGGTAAAGGCTTTTTAAAAGGTACTCAGTCTTATCTTTTGTTTTTGCCAGAAAGACATACGGATTTTATCTTTTCCGTAATAGCTGAAGAGTTTGGCTTTGTGATGTCTATAGCTATCATACTCCTCTATCTATATTTAGTTTTAAGGCTTTTACATATATCTTACTATCTAAGGCTTTACACAGAAAAAATATACGTTGTGATGGTGGCATCTTTTATATTCTTTCACTCTCTCATAAACTTAGCTATGGCTATGGGTATAATGCCAGTGGTGGGTATACCACTTCCTTTCATATCCTATGGCGGTAGCAATATAGTGGTAAGCTCTATACTGTTAGGGCTTTGCTTTTC
>CAZTLC010000043.1:0-8597 GCA_964614295.1 uncultured Aquificaceae bacterium
AATTTTTCTAACATTTGGTTTTTAAACTCCAAAAACCTCCCTTCCATTATAGCTTCTCTTGCTTTTTTCGTGAGGTTTAGGAAAAAGTGAAGGTTGTGGATGGTGTTTAAAATATAAGAGCTTATCTCTTCCATCATAAAAATGTGTCTAAGGTAAGCTCTTGAGAAGTTTTTACAAGTATAGCACTCACATTCCTCATCTGGAGGTCTTGGGTCTTCTTTGTAGCGTTCGTGTCTTAATACGAGTTCTCCTTGTGAAGTGTATAAAAGCCCAGTGCGAGCATTCCTTGTGGGTATCACACAATCAAACATATCTATACCAAGGGATATAGCCTCTAGTATATCTTCTGGTTTTCCAACACCCATGAGATAGTGCGGTTTTTCAAAGGGAAGCTCTTCTACCACTGCCGCAGTCATTGAGTACATCACATCCTTTGACTCTCCTACCGATAATCCACCTATAGAATATCCATCCATATCAAACTCTACCGTTAGTCTTGCAGAGAGCTTTCTTAATTCTTTGTACTCGCCTCCTTGGACTATACCAAAGAGCATCTGGTCTTTTCTTGTTTTGGCTTTTAAAGAACGTTCTAACCATCTTATAGTCCTATAAAGGGCTTCTTTGGTATATTCGTAAGAGGCTGGTAAGGATATGCATTCATCTATGGGCATCATGATGTCAGAACCAAATATCTCTTGAATCTCTATCACCCTTTCAGGGCTAAAGAGGTGTTTATCCCCTTGGAGATGGTCTTTGAAATAAACCCCTTCGTCGGTGATTTTTACATTTGAGCTATTTTTCTTAGATAAAGAAAATACTTGAAAGCCTCCGCTATCTGTAAGTATAGGCTTGTGCCAATTTATAAACTTATGAAGCCCTCCAAATTTTTCTATTAGGCTTGTGCCGGGTCTTAAATAAAGGTGATAGGTGTTTCCAAGTATGATTTGAGCTCCAAGCTCTTCTAACATGCCATGGGTCATTGCTTTTACGGTGCCTTTGGTGCCCACTGGCATAAACACTGGGGTGAGTATATCCCCGTGGGCTGTGGAAAGTATCCCAGCCCTTGCCAGACCATCAGTTTTTTCTATTTTAAACATCAATCTGCGCTCAATATCGCTCCAAGAGACGCATCTTTTACAAACTTACTGTAGCGTTTTAGCCATGAACTCTTTATGGGTTTTTCTTTTGGTTTAAAAGCTTTTAAACGAGCATCAAACTCTTCTTGAGATATTAAAAGCTCTAAACGTCTGTTGGGAATGTCTATTAGTATCTCATCGCCGTCTTCTACTATACCTATGGGGCCACCAGCTGCTGCTTCTTCTGAGATATGACCTATACAAGCTCCTCTGGTGCCACCTGAAAATCTTCCATCTGTAATAAGCGCTACTGAACTTCCAAGCCCCATACCCATAATGGTGGAAGTAGGGCTAAGCATTTCTCTCATGCCAGGTCCTCCTTTTGGACCTTCGTATCTTATAACTACAACGTGTCCTGGTTTTACCTTCCCACCTCTTATACCCTCTACAGCTTCTTCTTCAGAATCAAAGCATATGGCTTTTCCTCTAAATTGAAGCATTTCTTTTGCCACACCTGCGGTCTTTACCACGCTACCCTTTGGTGCTAAGTTACCAAAGAGTATTGCAAGCCCACCGTCTTTTGAATAGGCGTTTTCTATCCTTCTTATGACATCCTCATCAAGGATATCTACATCTTTTACAATCTCTTCTATGGTTTTGGTGGTTATAGTTCTTTGTTTGCCGTCAAGAAGGCCATTTCTTAGAAGCTCTTTCATAATGGCACTTATCCCACCGGCTCTATCCAAATCATCCATGTGGTATTCGGAAGATGGTGATATCTTACAAAGAGTTGGAGTTTCTCTTGATATCTTATCTACATCCTTTATCTCATACTCTATGCCAGCTTCTCTTGCTATGGCAAGAAGGTGAAGGACGGTGTTTGAAGACCCACCCATAGCTATATCTACTCTAAAGGCATTGTCAAAAGAGGCTTTTGTGACGATATCCCTTGGTTTTAAATCTATCTTTACAAGCTCTACTATCTGTCTTGCGGCTTGTCTTGCAAGCATCTCCCTTCTTGGGTCTATGGCTAGTATGGTACCGTTTCCAGGAAGACCCAATCCCAATACTTCTGTGAGGCAGTTCATTGAGTTTGCCGTAAAAAGCCCAGAACAAGAACCACAAGATGGGCAAGCGTTTTGCTCTATTAAAAGAAGCTCTTTTTCGGTGATTTCACCTTTGTTTAATTTGCCTACCCCTTCAAATACAGATACTAAGTCTATCTTCTTGTCTCCAAACTTGCCAGCAGCCATAGGACCACCACTTATGAAGACCGTAGGTACATTTACTCTCATAGCACCCATAAGCATGCCAGGGACTATCTTGTCGCAGTTTGGAATACAGATAAGACCATCCAATTGATGAGCTTCTACCACAGTTTCTATGGCATCGGCTATCAACTCTCTGCTTGGTAAAGAATAATGCATACCGTAATGCCCCATCGCTATACCATCATCAACGCCTATTACATTAAACTCCACCGGTATAGCACCAGCTTTCCTTATCTCCTCTTTTATAGGTTCTACAAATTCCCTAAGGTGCACATGACCAGGGACTATGTCTATGTAAGAGTTTGCTACACCTATGATTGGTTTTCCAAAATCCTCATCTTTAAAACCGCAAGCCCTCAATAAAGACCTGTGAGGGGCTTTATCATAACCTTTTTGTATGATGTCGCTTCTCATAAAAAAACCTCCAAAAAAATAGATAAATCAGACGTTTACAAAGGATTTCTGCTCTTTTTTAGCAAAATCCTCCGGAAACTTTTCCATAGCTTGTTTAATAAGCCTGCTAGCTACAGCTCCAAGACCGCAAACGGATGTGGGTTGTATGTATTTTGTAATAAATCTAAGACCTTCCCAGGTTTGAGGTGTGGCATCATCTTTTACTATCTTATCAAGAAGGTAAGCTTGCTCGTGACACCCTATTCTACAAGGGGTACAGAAACCGCAGGTCTCATGTTTATAAAACTCTGCTATCTTATAACAGGCTTCTACTATATCATCCTCTTCGGTAAGCACTATGACGGTGCCAGTACCGCCAAAACCAAACTGAGAGTAATCCATGGGAGTATCTAGCTCTCTTACGCTAAGGCAATCAAGGGCTCCTGAGAAAACAGCTTTTATAGGCACATTTCTTATAGTACCACCAGCATATTTAAATATAACCTCTCTTAATGTGGTATTCATCGGTAGCTCGTAAACACCTGGTTTTTTTACTTTACCGCTTACTGGGAATAGCTTTGGACCAGGATAGTCCATAGGTCCTATATCTTTATAACCTTCAGAGCCTAAGTTTATGATAATAGGTATGTTTGATAGAGTCTCTACATTGTTTACAACAGTAGGTCTTCCCCATAAGCCCACTTGCACTGGGAAGGGAGGTTTTAATCTGGGATGTCCTCTTTTACCCTCTATAGAGTTTAGAAGGGCAGTTTCTTCACCACATATATAAGCACCTGCACCCCTTGCTACAAGTATTTCAAGGTCAAAGCCAGAATTTAATATATTTTTGCCTAAAAATCCTTCTTTTTTAGCCTCTTCTATAGCATTTCTTAATATGTAATAACCTGCTGGATACTCACCTCTTATGTATATGTAAGCTCTATTTACACCAAGAGCGTAAGCTGATATAATCATACCCTCCAAAAGAAGGTGTGGGTCTCTTTCTATGATTAGTCTATCTTTGAAAGTGCCCGGTTCTGACTCGTCGGCATTGCAAACAAGATATCTGGGGGCTTCGTTTTGAAGGCAAAATTTCCATTTTCTACCGGTGGGGAAACCAGCTCCACCCCTTCCTCTTAAATTGCTTTTGTCTACCTCTTCTACTATGTCTTCTGGTTTGATGCTTAAAGCTTTTTCTAAGCCAAGATAACCGCCATCTTTTAAATACTCTCTTATGGTGGCGGTCTGTTTTCTTTTTGCTCTTTTTAAAAGAAGGTTGAGTTCTGTTTCGGCGTGTATATTAGCTATATTTGGCAAGTATCTCATGAAGACGCTCCTTTGATTCATATTTGTATATATCATTATCTATCATAAATACGGGGGCTTCAGAACAAGCGCCAAGACATTGAACCTCTACTAACTTAAACATACCGTCCCTAGTGACTTGACCGGACTCTATACCAAGTAGGTCTTTCACCGCTTCAAAAACTTTATGGCTTTTAAGAAGATAACATACTATACTGTTGCAAACGTATATGCGGTGCTTTGCTTTTTCGCCTGTATCAAACATCTCATAAAAACCCACCACACCCTTTATGTGATGAAGGGGTATTTCTAATATATCGGAGAGCTCTTCTAAAGCTTCTTCTGGAATATGACCAAGATGCTCTTGGATAGAATGAAGGGATAGTAGCAACGCCTCTTCTTTAGAGCCAAAATACTTTACATGAGACTCTATCGCTTCTTTTATCTCTTGAGTTAGCATATATACATTTTAAGCTTTTATGATTATTTTTGCAACTTAATTTATATCAAAATCTCAATACGATTTTTACCATTTCTTTTGGCTTTATAAAGGGCTTTGTCTGCTCTTTCTATGGCTTTTTCTATTGACTCATCATCTTCTTTTATCTCTGTAAGGCCTATGCTCACTGTAAATTTGATAACCTCGCCATCTTTATAAACCTCTATTTCTCTTGTTTTCTCTATCAATTTTTCAGAAGCTATTTTTGCATTTTCTATGGGCGTATGTGTGAATAGTATCATAAACTCCTCGCCGCCCCATCTTATTGGAATATCTGATTTTCTTATGCTTTTAAGGATTGTGTCACCAAGGATTTTTAATATCTTATCACCTGTTGTATGGCCATAGGTATCGTTTAAATGTTTAAAATTATCTATATCTATCATAGCTATGGAAAGGGGTATCTTATATCTTTTGGACCTTGAAAATTCAATAGTTTGTATAACATCTTTAAGCTTATTTCTATTATAAAAGTTTGTGAGAGGGTCTTTCAAAGATTTTTCATAAACTTCCGATACCTTAAGAGTAAGTATTTTTTCGTAATAGGCTAAGGATACCAACTCTGAGATAAAGTTTGAAAATTTTACAAAAGAGGCGGTCAATTCAAAGATATCAATATCTTCCTTATATTTTTTTATGATATCTATTATGTAAATGGATAAAACATTTTGTGTTTTATAAAAATCAAATATCGTTTTTCCATTGTTTACTGTACGAAATCCCGTTTCCAAGGCTTCTAATATAAACTCATAAAAGGATTCTTTTTCAAAATTGCAAAGCAAATCCAAGGATTTTTCTATAAAATCTTTTATATAGTCTTCTGAGAAATTATTTAGTTTGTTATTAAGACAGTCTTCAGAGTTTTTTATTATACCTTTTATAGTGCAGAAGTTGTCTATATCCTTATTAGACATTCCAAACCTTTGCAATACATTTTCATCAAAAAACTCAAAAAATACATTTGCTACATGCTCTTGTATATTGTTTTCTCTTAAAAGCTCCAATACTTTTTCTTTATAGTTCATAAAAGTTCCCTCAACTTATAAAGCATGATATCTTGAGCTAATATTATATCACCTTTTTCATCTTTTAAACAAAAGTCATGTATATTCTTGGCGTAGCTTTCTCTATCTTGGAGTATCTTTTCTATGGCTTCTAAGAGTTTTTCAAGGTTCATATTGGATTGGTTTATAAGAATACCTCCACCAAGCTCTTCTATCTCAAGGGCGTTAAAGTATTGATGATTGTAGGCTGCATATGGATAAGGGATGAAGATAGCTGGTAGCTTTGAAGCGCTAAGCTCGTAAATCGTTCCAGCCCCAGCCCTACATATAGCTATATCACATACTTTCATAAGCTTATATATCTTTTTTGAAAAAGGATATACTTTGACTCGTTTTAGGCTTTTAAGATGAGCATAAACCTCTTGATAGTTTTTTTCACCGCTTATAATGATACCATGATAGTTTGTATTTTTGAAAAGCTCTATAGCTATATCGTTTAGGGCTTTTGCCCCTTGAGAGCCTCCCATTACCAGTATGCAAGGGCTTTGAACTCCTATCTCTATTTGAAGGGCATTTTTATCAAAATCTATTAAAAACTCTTTCCTTAGTGGCATACCTACTCTTGCAGTATTTTTAAAGAATTTTGAACTATGATGAAATGTGGTAAAACAGACGCTTGCTTTTTTTGAGAGTATCCTGTTGGTGAGGCTTGGAATAGAATTTTGCTCATGTAAGAATAGTTTTTTGGCTTTTAAAAAAGATAGTATTCCTACTGGAAGCGATGCATATCCTCCAAAGACAAATCCTAAAAAATGATTTTTTATGTGGGAGTTTAACTCCAAACTAGAGTTTAATATAGAGTATATGGATTTTAGCTTATCCACTGGGCTTTTACCCACAAAGCCTTTGGTATTTAAAAATATCTTCTGAGTGGGTATCATGTCCTGAAGGTTGTATTCTATACCAGATTTCGTGCCTACATAAATGGTGTTTATACTATGCTCATATAAGGTTTGCAAAAAGCTAAGAGCAGGGAAAAAATGCCCTCCAGTACCACCGCCTGCTATTAGGATAGTTTTTTCCATGGTTTTTTCTCTTTTCTGTAGACACTCATTACAAGCCCTACGGCTATAAGGTTTGCCAAAAGATTTGAGCTTCCATAGCTTATAAAAGGGAGTGCTATACCCTTTGAAGGGATGATATTCATAGCCATCATCATATTCCATATGGACTCTATGGCTATATACATGCCTATACCAAAAGCTATTAACTTACCAAAGGTATCTTCTGCAAAATCAGATATTTTAAAAATCCTATATACAAGCCCTCCGTATAAAAGCACCACAAAAGCTATTCCTACAAAACCCCACTCCTCACCGATGAGGGCAAGAGCATAGTCTGTATCTATCTCTGGCAAATACCCTTCTTTTTGGATGCCCTCTCCTATGCCAACTCCAAACAGTTTACCATGGGCAAAGGCAAAAAGTGATTGGATAATCTGATAGCCTTTTGTGTTTGCTTTTGTAAAAGGATTTAACCACGCTACAAAACGCCCTTCCACATAGTTTCCACCCGTTTTTAAAAATAAGAACGAAACGCCAAGTACGGCAAACGCTATAAGAGTAGGATAAAGCACTTTTGGAGGTGCATTCCCTATCCAAAGCATTACAAAGGCTATGAATAGTAAAAATATAGCACTGCCTCTATCTGGTTCTAAAAATATTAAAAACGATTGGAAGGCTATTATAAAAGAGGCGAAGCTAAGCTCTTTGGTAGCGCTCACTTCTCCTTTCCTACTTATATAGTAAGCTAAAAATACTATGTTTATAATCTTTGAAAACTCCGATACCTGTAGGCTGGTTCCAAAAAGCCATCTGTTTACAGGCATATGTCTTGCTATCTTTATAACGAGCACCACCACCAGTAAAAATATGTTGAACAATATGATGGTGTACATAAGTCTTGGGTTTTTGAGCTTTTCATAATCAAACTTTGTCAGAAAAAAAGCTATCAAAAATCCTAAAATACCAGCTACAAATTGAAGGATGAGCTTTTTGTATAAAGAAAAACTAATTTTTATAAAAGCCACACCTACCAAACTAGCGCTTGCTATATTTACAAGGCCTATTATATATAAAAGTAAAACGCTTACAAGTATTACCTCATCCCATTCTTTTGCGTAAAATCTCATTCATGACTATTATATAGCAATTTTATACCGTTGTTTCCTTTAGTCTTCGCCATATGTTGAATATTGATATTGGATAGTTTAAAATCTCAAAAATCTTTGTTTCATCAGGATATTGACCTTTGTGAGAATTTCTATAATCTCTTAAGGCTATCACAGATACAACGCCGTGATATTCCAAACACCATTCTACAACACCAAGCCCTCCGTTGTAAGCCATCAACGAACAAGCCAAAATCTCATTTCTTGGTAGTATGGGCTCTTTTGTTGAAACAGCATTTATAAGATACTTCATGTAAGTATGCTGAGCTACTATTTGAGCTCTTATATCCCATATACTTGGTATATCTTCAGCTTTTAAGAGCTTTTTCCAAACAAATTTCCAAGTGGCAAGCTCAAATTGAGCAAAACCTTTGCAACCAGTTTTAGAGACTATCGTCTCATCCCAGCCTGACTCCTGATAGGATTGAGCCATCAAAAAGTATACATAATCGGCTTTATCCTTGAAGAGGGCTGGTATTTGCAAAACCTCTTCCTGATAAAGGTTTTTAACGCTTTTTAGTTTGGTTTTGTCCCACATAGTAAGCCTCCAGTCTATCAAGTCTTCTAAATACCTCTTTGAAAAACCTATCAAGCTCTCTGTGGTAATCTTCTTTTATCACAGACTTTTGCCGTAGGTTCTCTATCTCTTTTTCAAGGCTTTCAATCTTATTCTTGAAAAAGAATAAGAAGAGCCCCACGAAGATGTTTATCACCACCGATGTTAAGCTCAAATCTTTCATGGTTTTTAATATCGTTAAAAGCTCTAAAACCTATGTCAAACTTGTCAAAAGATGTCCAAAGGTTTTTTGTCTGGTAAAA
>CAZTLC010000044.1:0-8397 GCA_964614295.1 uncultured Aquificaceae bacterium
AGACTTGCTTAATCCACTATCTACTTTTCTAACTACCTCCTTAAAGAGATATTTTAAAAAAATTACAACACTGTTTTTGGTTTACATATTATAATATTAACATGTATACGTTGATATTGCTAAGGCATGGGCAAAGTCTTTGGAATTTAGAGAATAAGTTTACTGGCTGGATAGATGTGGATTTGAGTGAACAGGGCAAAGAAGAGGCAAAAAAAGCTGGGGAGGCGATATTAGAAGCGGGGCTTTTTCCGAAGGCAGCTTTTACCTCTTATCTTAAAAGAGCCATAAATACCTTGAACATTGCCCTTGATGCTATGAATCTTCATTATATAGATATTTTTAAAAGCTGGAGACTAAACGAAAGGCATTACGGGGCACTTCAAGGTTTAAACAAAAAAGAGATGGTAAAAATACACGGTGAAGAGCAGGTAAACATCTGGAGAAGGAGCTACGATGTGCCACCACCAGCCCTCCCAAAAGATGACCCAAACCATCCTTGCAACGACCCAAGGTATAAGCATATAAGATGCCAAGACTTGCCTTCCTCAGAATCTTTAAAAGACACTTTAAAAAGAACACTCCCGTATTTTCAAGATTTTATAGCACCTACACTTTTTCAAAGGGATTGTGTAATTGTGGCAGCCCACGGAAACTCCCTTAGAGCTATAGTAAAGTATTTAGAAAACATGTCAGAACAAGAAATCGTAAAATTAAACATACCCACAGGGATACCGCTGGTTTATACAGTTGATGATGGTTTAAACATAAAAGAAAAAAGATATTTAGCGGACGAAGAGACCCTTAAAAAAGCCATAGAATCTGTGGCAAACCAAACAAAAGCATGAATACCAAACCAAAAGCAGTAGAACTATCAAAAGAGGTTATCAAAAAGCTATTAGAGTGTGGAACTGAGATTGACGAGTTTTATAGGCTTTTTAGAGAACTAAGATTATTAGAGGACGAAAGCCCAAACTTTGCAAAAGCTATATTAAATGTAGAACATGGATTTTTTATGAGCATACAATCGTTAAACGTCTTAAAAGAACAGCTTCAGCTCCTAAGCGTAGCCGCCAAAAAGGATGAGATAACATGATAGAACTATACATAAACGGCAAACGTATAAGTCTAAAAGATTTTCCATCAAGAGCTTTAGAGGGCACCATAATAGGTTTTATAAAAGCTCTAACACTTAAAGATGAGCCAAAGGAAATAGAGATTAAAATAAAAAAAGATGCCCAGAATAAAGATAACACCTGATATAGCAAAAGAGCGCATAGATGCCTTGATATCAAAAATATACCCAGATATATCAAGAGAGTATATAAAGAAGATAATAAGAGAAAATGGTGTTTTGATAAACGATGAGAGGGTTTTTAAAAGCTCAAAAAAAGTATATGAAAACGATGTATTGGAGTTTGAAATACCCCCACCAAAAAAGCTTGATGTAGTAGCTCAAGATATACACATAGATATACTCTACGAAGATAAAGATTTGGCGGTGGTGGTAAAACCCTCTGGTATGCCCTCTCACACAGGCCCAGGACACTTTGAAAATACCCTTGTAAACGCCCTCTTATCTAAATTTGGAAATCTTTCGGTGATAGGGGGTGTTGAAAGACCTGGTATTGTGCATAGGCTTGATAGATATACCCATGGACTTATGATAATAGCCAAAAACGATATCACACACAACGCCCTATCTTCTATGTTTAAAAATAAAGAGATAGACAAAAGATACAAGGCGATAATATATGGCATACCAAGGTTTAAAGAACAAATCTTAGAGACGTTTATAAGAAGACATCCTACAAACAGGCTTAAATTTGAAGTGGCAAGCGAAGGAAAACTTGCTATCACAAAATACTCTTTAGAAAAGCCTCTAAAAAATGCAAGTTTAATTGATATAAAAATATACACTGGAAGAACTCATCAGATAAGGGTGCACATGTCTTACATAGGTCATCCTATAATAGGGGACACCCTCTATGGCTACAAACACTCTTACTTTGACAAAACCTTGGAAGATATAATAGGTGAAAGGTTTTTGCTGGTGGCTTATAAGCTTAGCTTTACCCATCCTAAAAGCCAAAAAACTATGGATTTTGAAATAGATATGCCAGATTATTTTAAAAGCGCTTTAAAATACTTAGAACAATCAATGGACAGATGACGCTATATCAACGATAGGAAGCATTATAGAAAGCACCACAACGCTCACCAATATCCCCACTATCAAAGTGGCCAAAGGCTCTAAACTTGATACAAAAAGGTTTATGGTTTTATCAAGAAGCTGTTGATATATCTTGTAAGAGGTGTTTAAAGCTTGTTTTAAATCCCCTATGTATTCTCCATTTCTCACAACTGACAATACACTTCTTTTAAAGAGGTCAGTCTTTGAAAGGCTTGTGGAAAAGCTAATGCCGTTGTATATATCCTGCTCTATGAAAGAGAGTTTTTGTTTTATAAAACTGTTTTCCACCGTTTGCAAAGATACCCTTATAGATATACCGATGGAAGAGTTAGAACCAAGCATAAGGCTCATGGCGTATAAAAATTTTGAAAGCTCAAGATAGGTTATAAGACTTCCAAGTATTGGGATTTTAAGATAAAAACCATCTATCTTTTCCTTTGAGAAAAGCCTCTCCTTAAACAAAAACAACAAAAATAAGATAGGGCTTATATATATTAAAAGCATAATAAACCTTGCAAAATAAATAAGAAAAATCGTAATAATGGGTAAATGAGCGTTGAAACTTTTTAATACATCCTCTATCTTTGGTATTACATAGTTTACAGATATAAATACCGCTACTATACTAAACACCATCACAACACTTGGATATACGGCTTTTGATAAGATTTTGGATTTATAATTATCCATATTTTCTAAAAAATCCCCTACCGTTTTAAAGATATTCTCAAGGTTTTCTGAGGTCTCAGCAGCGTAAAGCATATTTGGAAGGATTGGAGGAAGTGGTTTTTTTGAAAAGGCTACATGAAGGGGCTTTCCCATCTCTATATCCTTTTTTATATCTGTGTATAGGGCTTTTAGGATAGGTTTATCCTGTAAATCAGATACTATATCAATGGCAGTGTATAGGTTTGTACCAGAGCTTATAAGCTCATACAGTTGCTTTAAAGAAAAGGCTATATCTTTTTTGGATATAAATCTTATTTCAAACTCTTTTTTAAAAGCTTCAAAACTAAAAGATGATAATACACTTAGCTCAGGCATTCTTTCTATACATACTAAAAAGGTTTATATACCTGTCAAACTCCATAGGGGCTAAGTTTTCTAGTTCAAGGTTTTCTTTTAAATGCTCTTTATTTTTGGTGCCTACAAGCATAGTCCCAACCCCAGAAGCGCTTCTTACAAACTGCAAAGCCACATGTATATCCTTCTCAAGACCAAAATATTCTTTTAACTCTTTTGGAATCCTTCCTATCACCTGGGCTTGGTATATGGAAGCGCTGGTATAGACATATATGTTTAGCTCTTTAGCCGCTTCTAAGATAGTTTTGTATTCGTTTCCTATCACTTGATTTTTTACAGTAAAAGCCTCAGACATACCTATGTTGTAAGGAAGCTGGATAAATCTAAAGTGATGGTCTTTTGAGACAGAAGAAGCTACATCTATTATCTCTTGCAAATCAAGATGTTGTTTTGAAGCCTTAGATATCCTAAAACCGCTCCAGGTGGCTACTCCGTAATATCTAAGCTCATTTTTTGACACCTTTTCTTCCAAAAGCTCAAAACACTCTCTTAAAATCTTGTAAAACTCAGTTCTATCTTTGTAAAGAAGCTGTTCTTCTACATTGTGTAGAAAATATACGTCTATATAGGATGTGTTTAGGTTTTGTAGGCTTTTATTAAAACACCAATCTATAAACTTTCTATCCATGTAATGCCAATTTTGAGTGAGCTTCCTCTCATCTATTATGCCTGGATAAACAAACACATCGTAAAAATAGTCCTTTGGGTCTATACCACTTTCTATATCGTAAGGCACATATCCACCTTTTGTAGATATTATGAGCTCTTCTCTTTTTATATCCTTTAGGGTTCTACCTATAAGCCTCTCGCTTTTCATATAACGATAGTTTAAGGCTGTATCTACTACATTTATACCGTTTTCATAACCATACTTTATAGCTTCTTCGTAGGCTCTATCGGTGGCTTCATCAAGCTCCCCCATATATGTACCAATACCCATCTCTGAAAGTCTCATATCTAAAAATTCTTTGTAAATCATGTAGTTATTATAACGTAAAAAGATTCTTTAGCTTTGAAAAAAATCTTGAAAATATGTTTGGTTTTTTATAATGTTTTATGGTTTGAAGTTTTGGTAGCTCTTTTAGTTTTTGTTTTTGGGGCTTTTTAAAAAATAAATCAAGATGTTTTACAAAATCTTTTAGGTTAAGCCCATAAAAGTTTTCCACGATATTTAGTTTATTGGAGGTATTTTTGGCATAATCTTTAGCTCTATCTATCAAATCCTTTTGATAAAACTCCATAGAAAAACAAGCATCTATCATACCGTCAAAGAATACCTTCTCTTTATCAGATAAACTCCTCTCTTTTAGCATGTTGGAGTATAGTATGCACTCTTTGTAAAGTTGTTCGTTAAAAAGAAGCACCACCGTTGAAATCCTTTTCTCTATGATATCCTCGCCGCTAAAAGAGGATAGCCTACTCACTATATTCCAATATTTTGTGATGATGTTTGATATGTTGTTGAAATCTGGTTTATAAACGTTGACTATACTAACGATAGCCTGAGATGTATCTTGAACCTTAAATATATCTTTTCCTTCGTATGTCTTATCCTCCTCTGTAATATAGAATATATCAAGCTCCATCATAATATCTCGCCAATCTCCCTTTATATGTTTGTAGGGCTTTTCAGAACACTTTATCAAGTCAATGAGGGGCACTTCAAAACTATTCTCCCTTCTTACAAGCTGAATATAACAAAGTATCATAAGAAGCACTTCTTTTTTGGATAAATCGTCTAACACCTCTAGAAATATGCTCTCTATACTCCGCTGTTGGAACTCTAAGTTATGCATATATATAACTTAAATCAATTTGAGATTTGTTGTATGACTTTATACGCTCCAATAAGGCATCTATATTCCAATCTTTCTCGCTGGACACAAAAATATATGGCTTTTCAAAGAGAAAGCTCTTTTCAAAAAGGGATAGTTCTTCTTTGCTATCTACTACTTTATCAGCCTTGTTAAATACGTAAAGGATAGGTTTGTTATTGGCTTTTATGTCTTCTAATATCTTTTCTACGGTGTTTATCTTCTTTAACCACCTTTTATCGGATATATCCACTACAAAAAGAAGGAGATCTGCCAACAGCACCTCTTCTAGCGTGGTTTTAAAAGATTCCACAAGTTCTGGCGGAAGTCTATCTATAAAACCTACCGTATCTGTTATAAATATTTTCTCACCGTCCACAAAGCTCGTGCCCACTTTGGTATCAAGGGTAGCAAAGAGCATATCGCTTACAAAGACATTCTTTTTGGTAAGGGCTTTCATCAAAGAGGACTTTCCAGCGTTTGTATATCCCACCAAAGCCACTTTTAGATAATCGGTTTTAAATCTATTTTTTCTTTGTTCTTTATGGTGTTTCTTAATTTGTTCTATCTCCTCTTTTATCTTATGTATTCGCTTTTGTATAGCTCTTCTTTTTATCTCTACAAGCTGCTCACCAGGTCCTTTTGTACCCATCTTACCACTTTGTCTTGATAGCTTTGTCCCCATCCCGTAGAGTCTTGGAAGCTCGTAGGTGAGTTTTGCAAGCTCTATTTGAAGTTTGGCCTCTTGGGTTTTTGCCCTTTGCATAAAAATCTCAAAAACTACGTTTGCCCTATCCAATACATCAACCCCCAAAACTCCCTCTATATTTCTTACTTGAGAAGGCGTCAAAAACTCGTCAAATATGACAGTGTTAGATTTTGTGCCTTCCACAAGTTCCCTTATAAGATTTAGATAGGATGTGCCTACGAGGGTGGAAGCGTCTTTAAAGTCTTTTCTTTTTATAAGGTATCCTACGCTTTTACCATCTATTGCCTCTACCAAACCCTCCAGCTCTTCTAAAGACTCTAAAACCTGTCCTCTGGTTTGTTCTTTTAATTGAAGCGCTACTAATATGGCTTTTATCAACTTTGAGATGCCTCTTCTATGACTACGGTGCTTATAGCGTGTTTGTATATAAGGCTTGTGCCAGTGTCTGATTTGACAAGCACCGTATACTTGTCCTGGTCTAGCACCTTACCGGTAATCCTGTTGCCTCTAGTAAGGTATATCACCACGTCAATACCCTTCTCTTTTGCATCCTCCAAGATTTTGTCCTGTAAACCTTCTGTCATCTTTAAACCTCCTGATAATATTTTTCTATGGTTTCTAAAAGCTCCGATACCATATGTTCTTCGCTTACCTTTTTTAAGATTTTACCATCTTTAAACAAAAGAGCGCCTCCTTTCATGCAAGCAAGGCCTACATCTGCGTGAGAAGCCTCCCCTATAGCGTTTACCGCACAACCCATTATGGCAACCTTTATAGGCAAATCCTTATCTTTTAAAGCCTCCTGCACCTCTTTTACTATCTTTGGTAGATTTACCTCTATCCTACCACAGGTAGGACAAGAAATTATATCTATACCTCTCTTTTTAAGTCCCAAACTCTTTAAAATCTCATAGGCTACTTCCACTTCCTTTTCTGGTTCATCTGTCAAAGATACCCTTATAGTATCCCCTATACCCTTATAAAGAAGTATGCCAAGCCCTACAGAAGATTTTACCATCCCTTGGGTCCCCATGCCAGCCTCTGTAATACCTATGTGAAGGGGGATATCTGTTTCTTCCGCAAATATTTCATTGGCACGGGCATTTTGCAATACATCAGAACCTTTTATAGATACTTTAAAATTGTAAAAGCCCAAAGACTCAAAAAAAGAAGACCAATTTAAAGCGCTTTCTGCCAAAGCTTCTGCCGTAGGATAACCGTACTTTTCCAAAAGATGTTTTTCCAAAGACCCAGAGTTTACCCCAAGTCTTACACATATATTTCTTCTTTTTGCTTCTAAAACGATATCTCTTACTATCTCTTTTTTGTTTATATTACCAGGATTTATCCTGATACCGTGAACTCCTTTTTCCATCGCCAAAAATGCCATATATGGCACAAAATGTATATCCGCTATTATGGGAACGCTTGAGTATCTTATTATCTCTTTTAAAGCTTCTGCATCTTCTTTAGATGGTACTGCTACCCTTATAGCTTCGCAGCCAGCTTTTATAAGCCTATCTATCTGAGAAAGCGTTGCGTCAATATCATAAGTTTTTGTAGAGGTCATAGATTGTATTATTATAGGATTGTTCCCTCCTATCTTTAGTGTTCCTAAACTAATTTCTCTCGTTTTACGCCTTTTTATCATAACGATATTTTAAGCCACTTCGTGCTTTGCCCATAGCACCGTCTTTTGCTCCTGAACTTTATCCATATAGTATAAGCTACACATTCCAGCTACATATTCAAGGGTTAATATCAGGCTTTCGTTATAAAGGTCTATAGGATTTGAAAACTCCGCATTAAAGACCAAACTGAAATCTTCCTTGGGCAAAGTTATCTGAATAAAACCCTCCTTACTCTTTTTCACTTCATAAGGCAACGCACTATCAACTCTTTCTACAGTTATATCAATTAAGTCAAATCTATTTTTTACGGCTTCAAGAAACTGCTCTAAACTATTAGATTCCAGAGCTTTTTCCAAAACAAACTTAGAGGCTTGATGCTGAATTTGGTCTTTTTCCCAGTTGCTTAGGTGCTTTAACATATCTTTGTAAGCTATCCTTAGGTTTGCAATCTTTTTATGCTCTTTTTTTAGAGTCGCCAATATATCAGGACACATGGAGGCTACCAAAGCACCAATCTGTAAGCTACCTAAGAAAAGCATAAAAGGTATATTCTGATGAGCTTTATATATATCAAAAGCCAAAGACTCAGCTGTCAATAAAAAAGATACTTTTGATTGTCTTGGTGAAAAAAGGGCTATGCTGACAAGGGATAAAGGATAGGTATATATATTGGCAAAAGAAAAAAATCCAGCAAAATAAAAAATATCCAAATACTTATTTATATAGTGGCCAAGCTTTAACTTATAATAAGAGAGTATTGCAAAGCTAAAATATATAAACGTAAGGCTGATAATGATAGCCCTTATATGAAAAGAAGGTACAAAAAAGGCTGCTGCCACAGCCCCTAAGCTTACAAACAATCTAGAAGTTATATATATGTTTGTAAGAAGATTTCTTATCATTTAGTAATCCACTTTTGCTTCAAAGAAGTTTGTAAGGTCTGGTAGGTCTGTTTGGGTGGTGAGCCAT
>CAZTLC010000045.1:0-8229 GCA_964614295.1 uncultured Aquificaceae bacterium
GATTTTCTAACAGAAGCAGCTGTTAGATCCGGGTATCATGTGGTAAACTTTAAAAGCTTCCCAGCAGAAATAAAGGGAGGTTATGCAAATTCTACTATAAGGATATCTGATGAAAAGCTTTATAGCACTGGCGATGGTTTTGATATACTGTGTTGTTTTAATGCTGAAGCATACGCTTACAACAAAAAGCATCTAAAACCTGGTACTGTGCTGGTTTATGACTCTTCGGATTTTGAACCAGAAGAACACGACGGGGTAGTAATGTATCCGGTTCCACTATCTGATATAGCAAAAAAGGATATAAAAGCCTATATCACCAAAAACATAGTAGCTTTAGGAGCTTTGACCGGTCTTTTTAATCTACCTGTTGAATCCTTAAAAGACTCTATAAAAGCTAAGTTTTCAAGAAAAGGCGAGAAAATAGTCACCATGAACTACCAGGCTCTGGAGGCTGGTATAAGATATGTAAAGGAAAATCTTACAAAGAAAGATGGTTTTGAGTTTCCACCGCCCATTGGTTTAAAAGATGTGGTAATAATGGAAGGCAATCAGGCGGTAGCAAAAGGATGCATAGCTGCTGGTTGTCAATTTTATGCCGCTTATCCTATTACACCAGCCACTTCCGTTGGAAACTATATAGTAGAAGATTTGATAAGAAAAGATGGTTGGCTTTATCAAGCGGAAGATGAAATAGCATCTTTAGCTATGGCTATAGGAGCATCTTTTGCTGGTGTAAAAGCTATGACTGCCACATCTGGACCGGGTCTTTCCTTGATGTCAGAGCTAATAGGATATGCAGGCATGACAGAAATTCCTGTGGTTATAGTGGATGTGCAAAGGGTAGGTCCCGCTACTGGTATGCCTACAAAGCATGAACAAGGAGACTTATACCACGCAGTATACGGTTCTCATGGAGAAATACCAAGGGCTGTTTTAGCTCCTATATCGGTGGAAGATAGTTTTTATATGTCTATTGAGGCTTTTAACTTAGCAGAAAAATATCAGATGCCAGTTATCATGCTTACAGATGCCGCTATGAGCCTAAGGGCTGAAGCTTTTCCAACCCCAGACTTATCTAAGATAAGGATAGCAAATAGACTTACTTACAATATAGAAGAAGACAAAGAGCAAAAGTTTATAAGACATGGGAGATTTTTAAGGTATGCTCTTTTTACAGAGGATGGCATCACGCCTATGGGTATACCGGGGGACCCAAATGCTATACATGCTATAACAGGTCTTGAAAGGCAAGAGAACTCTGATCCAAGGAATAGACCTGATATAAGAACCTATCAGATGAACAAACGTTTTAAAAAACTTGAGAAACTCTTAGAAGAAGATTACGATAGATTTATAGAGATAGATGCTCCTTACAAGGATGCAGATATAGGTATTATCACCTGGGGTCTTACAGCATCCATTACTAAAGAAGCTGTTCAAAGGTTAAGAAGTAGAGGGCTCAAAATAAACGCTATGTATCCAAGACTTTTATGGCCTGTAAGAGAAGATGTTTTTGAATTTTTTGCTAAAAGCTCAAAACGAATATTGATACCAGAGACAAACTACTATGGACAACTAGCCACTATCATAAAAGATAGAACCCATATAAGGCCTATATCCTACAACATATATAGAGGAGAGCCTTTTATACCAAAAGAGATAGAGGATATAGTAGACTTTTTAATGGAAAATCAGGAGATAACCGAAGGAAGGCTTACTCCTGAACACATTTACGGTGAAAAAGCATACGGTTTAATTTAAGGAGGTTTTTTATGGAACAACAAATTGAGCTCCAACCAGCAGATTATAGAAGTGATATAGAACCTACATGGTGTTCTGGATGCGGAGATTTTGGTGTTATAAGCGCCATAACCAAAGCGTTGTCGGAGCTAAAGATAAGACCTGAAAATGTAGTATCAGTATCTGGTATAGGATGCTCGTCAAGGGCACCCCTATTTTTGAAAAATTACAGCATGCACGTACTTCACGGAAGAGCTATTCCCACGGCTTTAGGGGTGAAGTTGGCAAATCCAGAGCTAACAGTCATAGTGGAAGCAGGAGACGGAGATTTATTTTCAATAGGTTCAGGTCACAATCCTCATGCGGCTAGAAGAAATATAGATATAACGGTACTTTGTATGGACAATCAAGTGTATGGGCTTACCAAAAATCAAATATCTCCTACCTCCAGAGAAGGTCTTTACGGTTCTTTGACGCCGTATGGTTCTATAGACAAACCTGTAAATCCTATATCCTATATGCTAACTTTTGGAGCTACCTTTGTAGCCCAGACCTATGCAGGTAATCTTAAACATATGAGCGATGTAATCAAACAAGCTATATCTCATAAGGGTTTTAGCTTCGTAAATATCATATCCCCTTGCCCTACTTTTAACAAAGTAGACACCTTCAAATACTACAAAGACAAAACCTTTGACATAAACGAAAACGGCCATACAGAACTAGACAATTTGCAAAAGGCTTTAGAGCTTGCCATGAGAGACTTAGAACACTACTACAATGATTCTGCACAAGTGCCTATAGGTATTTTTTACAAAAAAGAAGAGCCCACCTATCAAGATAGGACAAATGAGATAAAACAAAGATACAAAGCTTCAAAGGATGTAAACCCGCAAATCTTTATAGATGAGTGTAAAGTATTGCCAGTATGAGGCTTTTAGAAAAAATAAAAAATAACGAAGCTACTTCTTGCGATTTTTCAAATGAAACTATAGAGGGCTTGAGCCTTGAGGGCTCAGCCCTTTGTTTTTCTACCTTTACCTGTGCTAATTTCAAAAATACCACATTCAAAGATGTAGATTTTACCGAGTGTTTTATACCAGAGGCAGATTTCATAAACTGTAGATTTATACACTGCAATTTTGAAAGAGCAAATTTCCAACGAACAACCTTCAACACATGCTATTTTGAACATTGCTCTTTTAAGCATAGCTTTATGGGTCTTGCAAGATTTATAGACTGTGATATAATAAACTCTATTATGGAAAAAGCTCAAATACTAGATGCTACCTTTCTAAAAACGCGCCTTCATAAGATAAATTTTAAAGATGCTACACTAAAAGGGAGTTATTTCCAAGAAAGTATATTGAGTGAGATAGATTTTATAAACACAGATTTGAGAAAAGTCTCTTTTGAAAGCACTATACTAAAAGATATAAAAGATATAAATGCCACATTTTATGGAAAAAAACCATGGGGAGGTGTGTCATCAAAAGGCCATCCTCTGGATGAATATACCAACGAAGGGATTGACTGATGGAAGATAGCCCTATTGAAGAACACGCCAAAGAGCTTATAGAAGAGACTATAAGAGAAGAGAAAGCCAAAGAGAAGTGGCTCTTATGGGTATCTTTGGCTACTACCATAATGGCCGTAATAAGCGGTCTTGTGAGCATGCAATCTGAAATATATGTCACAAAAACCATAGTGGCTAAAAACGATGCGGTACTCTTACAAAATAAAGCCACAGACATGTGGAACTATTATCAGGCCAAAGACATGAGATATCATATGTATACCATAGCAAACTATATAAAATCAAATCAACAATTTGAAGATTATATAAAAAAGTATAAAAAACAAAAAGAGAGTATAATAAAACAAGCGAAAGAGTTAGAAGAGCAAGTAAAACAAAAGACTATTCAAAGTGAACACTATTATGAAAAGCATCATATGTTTATGATATCGCAGCTTCTTTTACAAATAGGTATTGCAGTGGCTTCTGTTTCAGCATTAACCAGAAGGAAAGAGTTTTTCTATGTGTCTTTGATATCTGCTATTATAGGTTTTGGGCTTTTCTTATACAATTTAGCTTTTTGATAAAATCGTTGTATAATAAACCTTATGGCTTCCACCAAAGATATATCCAAACTTTTTAAAGAGATGGCGTTGGCGGCGGAGTTCTTAGGGGAGAACAGATTTAGAGTGCTTGCCTATCAGAAAGTTGCTGATATCTTGTTTGAGATAGATAAAGATATAAAAAGCGTAGAAGAGCTAAAAGAGTATCTTAGCACAAACCAAATACATGGTATAGGCGAGTCTTCTTTGGAAAAGATAGAAGAATATATTAAAACTGGACGTATCAAAAAGCATGATGAGTTTTTACAAAAAGTCCCAAAAGAGCTTTTGGAGATAATGGACGCCCCAGGTATTGGTCCAAAAACCCTTAAAACTCTTTACGATGTTTTTGGTATAAAAAATAAAGATGAGCTTTTGAAAGCTCTTGATGATCCACGTATAAAAACCATAAAAGGCTTTGGTCCAAAAAAAATAGAAAATATAAAAAGGGGCATAGCTTTATACGAACAATCAAAAGAGAGGATGTTTATAACAGAAGCTTATTCCTTGGCACAAGAGCTACTTAGCTATATGAAAGGTTGCAAAGAGATAATAGATATATCTGTAGCTGGTTCTTTAAGGCGTATGAGAGAAACTATAGGTGATATAGACATATTGGTATCCGCTAAAAAAGAGGATTCTCAAAAGATACATGAATATTTCAAAGCTTACAAAGATGTAGAGCAGGTTATAGGAAGTGGTGAAACAAAGACATCTATACTTCTTAAAAGCTCAAAACAGGTGGATTTAAGGGTTATAAAACCAGAGGAGTGGGGTTCAGCTCTTCAATATTTTACAGGTTCTAAAGAGCACAATGTAAAAATAAGAGACATAGCCAAAGAAAAAGGTTATAAGATAAGCGAGTATGGTATTTTTGATGTAGCTTCTGGTAAAAGACTTGGTGGAGAAAAGGAAGAAGATATTTACAATATTTTAGGCATGCTAATGCCCCCGCCTGAGATAAGAGAGGATAAAGGAGAGATTGAACTTGCTATGCAAGGTATGATACCAGAGTTGGTGGGATACGATGATATAAAGGGTGATTTTCATATGCATACTACTTACTCCGACGGGAAAGCCTCTTTAAAACAAATGGTGCAGACCTGCTATGAACTTGGATATAATTATATCGTTATATCAGACCATACCAAATCTCTTAGAGTGGCTGGAGGTTTAGACGAAGCTGGTTTTAGAAACCAGTGGAAAGAGATAGAACAACTTCAAAAAGAGTATAAGGATATGACTATATTGAGGGGCTGCGAAGTGGATATATTGGAAGACGGTTCTTTGGACTTGCCAGATAGTTTTTTGGAAGAGTTTGATTATGTGATAGCATCCATTCACTCTCATATGTCCCCTGGTACAGACAACACAAAACGTATTTTAAAAGCCTGTTACAATAAGTATGTAAATCAGATAGGTCATCCCACTGGTAAAAGCTATGGATATAGGGATGGCTATATTCTAAACATGGAAGAGGTAATAAAAGCAGCCCTTGATACAAATACCGCCTTAGAGCTAAACGTACCGAGGGCGGATTTATCTCCAGATAACATAAGACTTGCTGTGGAAAGAGGCGTGACGATAAGTATAGTTACAGATTCACACTCTTCTTCTCATCTTCAATTTATGAAAGTGGGCGTTGGTCTTGCAAGAAGAGGTTGGGCTTTGAAAGAGCGTGTTTTAAACACCAAGTCTTTAGAAGAGGTAAGGGTTTTTGTCCGAAGAAAGCGTTAAGATACTTTTACTTCCACAGAACGCCGATTTGGATGCCTTGTCCTCTATATATGGACTATCCCTTTTGGAAAAGGATGCAAAGCTTTTTTATACTTCCTTTAGCCCAAAAGCCCAGAAACTCTTTGATGATATAAAAGATAGATTTAATATTTTAAACTCTCTGGATACTCTTAAAAACCTTCATATTTTTACGGTGGATTACTCTTCTTTGGATTTTATTTTTGAGCTTTTCAAAAAAGAAAATATCAGTAAAATAACGCTGTTTGACCACCATATAAAGCATATACCAGAAGAACCTTTTTTAGAAACGTTTATAGACGAAACTCTTGGAGCTTGTACAACGCTCATAGTAGAACATCTTATAAAACAAGGGGTGTCTTTTTCAAAGGAAGACGCATCTATTTTGCTATGTGGTATATACGATGATACTGCATATTTTTCCATAAAAGCTGTAAATCCAAGGGATTTTGAAGCCTCTTCTTATCTTATAAGAATGGGAGCTGATATAGAGTTTGTAAACAGATATGTAAAAACTTATATGAGCTTAAAGGACTTGATGAATTTAGAAGAATCTTTAAAGAGTTTAGAGATTTTAAATATAAATAACAAGAAGATAGGATTTCTAATATTAGAAGATATCAAAGAAGATGTAAAAGAAAACCTAAAAAATATAAGAGAGCTTGAATCCCTTGATGCATACTTTATCATCATGAGCTCTTCTACAAACACATACGTGATAGCACGTTCAAAAACCGTGGATGTGGAAACCCTTTTATCAAAGTTGGGTGGTGGAGGGCATCCTTTGGCTTCTGGTTTAAAACTTCAATTTGTATCTTCTAAAAAGCTAAAAAACATCATATTAGGGCTTTTAAAAGGAGAAAATACCCATATAAGACTAAAGGATATAATGACTAAAAACCCCCTTACCTTCAGAAAAGGTATGAGCGTAGAAGAGGCTTTTTACACACTCTCAAACTATAAGCTTTCAAAGGCACCTATATTGGATGAAAATGAGCATCTGATAGGGGCTATCACTAAAAAGGTATTATCAAAAGCTCTAAACATTGCAAAGGGTAGTAAGGTAGAGGAATTTTCAATGATTATACCCACTTTAAAAGAGGATGATTTTATATGGGAAGCTGAAGAAGTTTTTTTGAAAAATCCTCTTATACCTATGATTGGCGTGATAGATAAAGATGATAAGCTTGTGGGTATCCTTACAAAATCAGATATCATAAAACATATAATAGGAGGCGAAGAGCAAAAGCTTTCCACAAAACATATAAATATACCTTCGTATATGCTTGATATTGTAAAAGATATAAAAAATATGATGCCAAAGGGTGAAAAGCTCTATCTTGTGGGTGGCGTAGTAAGAGATATCATTTTAAATAGACCTTCTTACGATATAGATTTTGTATTTGAAGGTGATATAGACGCTTTGGAAAACACCTTAAAATCGTATGGTATAAAAACCCATAGATTTCAAAGCTTTAATAGTATTCATTTTAAATACAAGGGCTTTAAGATAGAAGTATCAAGCACCAGAAGGGAGTATTACGAAGCACCAGGTTCATATCCGGTGGTGTCAAAGGCTTCTTTGAAGGAAGACCTTTTTAGAAGGGATTTTACCATAAATACGCTTATTGCTTCCCTTGATGAAGAAGATTTTGGTAGTGTCATAGATTATTTTGGAGCTTTAAATGATATAAAAAACAAGATTATAAGGGTTTTACATCCGCTTAGCTTTATAGAGGACCCTATTAGGATACTAAGGGCTATAAGATTTGAAGCGAAGCTAAACTTCAAACTCTCAAAAGATACCAAAAAGCTTTTAGAAGAAGCTTTACAAAAGGATATGTTAAAATATGCCCCAAAAGGTAGGATATTTAATGAAATAAAGATAGCTCTTCAGGAAGATAAGTTTGAAGCCATCTTTGAATCTTACAAGCGCTATGAAATACTGGAGTCTTTGTTTGATTATAAGCCAGATTATATGTATATAGAAGAAAGAGCAAAAAATCTTAAACTTCTCTCAGATTGGTATATGCTAGAATACAAAAGAGATTTTAAAGGAGCTTCTTGGATATTTTTTTGGCTTTTAATAAAAAATGCACCTTCTTTGGAAGAGATATTAAAAGGTGTTAGTGCACCGGCGTTTGTCTATAAATTTGCTAACATAAATGTAAAAGAATATATATCTAAGATACTAAAAGCCAAAAAACCATCGGAACTATACACTATTTTAAAGCCCTTTAGTTTGGAGGAGCTAGCCCTTTTTGCCACCGAAGGAAACCTAGAGGTTGTAAACCGCATAGTCAAGTATCTATCTCATCTTAAGGATATAAAACCAAATATAGATATAAACGTTATACCTTCCAGTGAGCGTTCAAAAGTTATTGAAAAAGCTAAGTTAATTGAGATGGACAAAATTTATAGTTTATAGTATAATATCTAGATGGCTGGAGCAGTAGTTCAGCCGGCCTAGAACGCCGGCCTGTCACGTCGGAGGTCGCGGGTTCGAATCCCGTCTGCTCCGCCATTTAAAACCCTTAGGGCCTGTAGCTCAAAGGCAGAGCAGACGGCTCATAACCGTCCGGTTGGAGGTTCGAGTCCTTCCAGGCCCATGCTTAT
>CAZTLC010000046.1:0-7823 GCA_964614295.1 uncultured Aquificaceae bacterium
GTGGAGCAGTTAAAAGATAGCATATCAAAAATATATGTTATATTTAGTAATATCATACATTCTCAAGAGAATTTGGATAAATTGATAAAATAGGTATGATAAACACGCATTTGAAGATAAACAAAAACCTGTGCGGTACACCTATAGAATTAGCTGAAGGTTATGCAAAAGTGACGTTAGAAACTACAGAGGATATGGTAGTTGATGATAAGGGTTTGATACATGGGGGGTTTATTTTTGGACTTGCAGATTATGCTTCTATGCTTGCTGTAAACCATCCAAATGTTGTGCTGGCAAAAGCCGAGGTAAAATTTTTAAAACCTGTAAAACTTGGTGATACTATGATATCTCAAGCAAGCGTTCAAAAGATAGACAATAACAAGTATACAGTAGAAGCTTATGTAAACGTTGGTGATATAAAAGTATTTGAAGGTATTTTCCTTTGCGTTATCACCCCTAAACATGTTTTAAATTAATCTAATATATTATTGATAAAAGCTAAAAATTAAGATATATTATAAAAATGTTTATAGAGGCTTCGCACTGGGAAACTACAGAAGATGGCAAAGTGATATGTGAGTTATGTCCTGATTACTGCAAATTAAAAGAAGGCCAGGTGGGGGTTTGTGGGGTTAGGTTAAACCAAAACGGTAAACTTGTAAGTGCCACTTATGGGTCTTTGGTTTCTATGGCGTTAGACCCGGTGGAGAAAAAGCCTTTGTTTCATTTTTTACCAGGCCATAGAACATTAACCATAGCTACGCCTGGATGTAATTTACACTGTCTTGGTTGTCAAAATTACGAGATTTCTCAGGTGAAAGTAGATGAATCAAATAAAACTTTTTTTGAAAATACGTTTATACCACCAGAAGATATAGTGAGCAAAGCTTTAGAAACGGGTTCTAAAAGTATATCCTATTCGTATTCAGATCCTATTATATTTTATGAGTATATGTTAGATGTGGCGAAACTTGCCAAAGGAAAAGGTCTCAAAAATATCATGGTGACAGCGGGTTATATAACCAAAGAGCCAGCTTTAGAACTTATGGATTTTATAGATGCTTTTAGTATAGATTTAAAGTTTTTTTCAGAAAAAGCTTATGCAAAATATTCAAAAGGAAAGCTTGAGCCCATTTTAGAGTTTATAAAGTTTTGTTTAAAGCACGGAAAATGGATAGAGCTTACCACTCTTTTGGTGCCAAAATATCTTGATGAAGAACAGCTAAAACTTATAGCAAAATTCATCGCCAAAGAGCTCGGTCCTCATATACCTTGGCACATATCAAGGTTTTTCCCATACTATAAGGCTATGGAACTTTATCCTACACCAAAACAAATCATAGAAAAAGCCTATGAGATAGGTAAAGAAGAAGGCTTATACTACGTATACACTGGTAATATAAAATCAGAACACGAAAGCACGGCATGTCCAAAATGTGGTAACACGGTTATAGAAAGAGATAAATATATTATTAAAAGCATAAAACTAACCAAGGGTAAATGTGATTTCTGTGGTTATCAAATAGAAGGTGTATTTGAATAATCCCAATTTGATATAATATTAGGTTATATATATGGATAAAGATAGTTTGCTGAAGTTGATTCTTTTACAAGAAAAAGAAGAGAAAATTTTTAGGCTTTTAAAAGAAAAAGAAAAGATATTGCAAGAGATAAAAATATTCCAAAAAAACCTTGAAGATGTAAACTTAAAGATAAAATATATGAACGACCAAAAAGAAAATATTAGAAATCAGATAGAAAACTTTATAAAAAGCATAGAAAACTATGAAAACGCTTTGAGTAAGATATCTAAATCTTTAAAAACCGCCAAAAGTAAAGAGCTTTATAAAAATATTTTAAGAGAAAAATCAAAAACAGAAAACGCTATAATAAATACTAAAAACCTATTAAAGCAATCTCATAACCAGCTAAATACTTTAGAAAATTCAAAAGAGATGAAAGAGCTGTTGTCTAGAAAGAAATTCATCTTGGAAGAGCTTAAAAACCTTGAGGAGGACTTAGATAGCGTTGAAATCTCTATATCAAAAGCTCAAAAAGATATATATGATTATAAAGCTTCTTTAGATGAAAAGCTGGTGGAGTTTTATGAAGATATTAAAAAGAGGGTGATACCAGTGTTTGTACCTATGGATAAAAGAGCTTGTTCTTATTGCGGCACGATATTACCACTAGATTATTACAACAAGCTCATTCAAAATAACATTTATAGTTTTATGTGTCCCAATTGTCAGCGTATCATATACAAACAATTTGATATAATAAAATAATGAACTTTGAACAAATTATAGTTACCATTCCAGCACTCATGATGGCAGTTATATTTCATGAAATAGCCCATGGGGCAGCAGCGTATATGATGGGTGATAAGACTGCCAAGGAAGCTGGAAGGCTTACGATAAACCCAATACCTCATATAGATTTATTGGGCACAATCATATTACCTGGCATACTGATGCTTGTAGGCTCTCCGATACTTTTTGGGTGGGCGAAACCAGTGCCTATAGACCCAAGAAGATTTAAAGATTTGAGGATGGGTATGTTTATAGTATCTTTAGCCGGTGCTTTGGCAAACATAATCATGGCTATATTGGGCGCTATTCTTTTTAGGCTTTTAGAGAGCACTATAGCATCAAATATAAATCCAATTGTTTTTGCAAGTTTGGTAGATCCTCTTTTGTGGTTTTCAAGGGAGCTTGTTTTAATAAACTTGGTACTTGCGTTTTTTAACCTACTTCCAATACCACCATTAGATGGAAGTCGTGTTGTTATGAGTTTTTTTTCAGTAAAATATTGGCAAGAGTTTTATAAACTTGAGCCTTATGGGTTTTTTATACTCACCCTGCTCATATTTACAGGTGTAATAGGGAAGATTATATATCCATTTATAGCTATAACTTATAGAATACTTCTAGGTGGTTTTGGCGTATGAGGATAGTAAGTGGAATGAGACCCACTGGCAAATTGCATATAGGTCATTTTTTTGGGGCTGTCAAAAACTGGGTAGAGCTTCAAAGACACAACGAAACGCTTTTTTTTGTGGCAGATTGGCATGCCCTTACAACATCTTATAAAGATATATCTAAAATCAAAGAAAATACACTTGAAATGGTGGCAGATTGGATTGCAATGGGGCTTGACCCTAACAAATCTATTTTGTTTGTGCAATCAAAGGTAAAATACCATGCTGAGCTAAGCCTCATCCTTGGTATGATAGTGCCAAAAAGTTGGCTTGAGCTAAACCCTACATACAAAGATACTAAGTACAATTTGCTTAAAATACACCATGTAGAAAAAGAATATGAAGAGAAGTTAAAACCTCTTTTAGGTGTTATCCTTCAAAATGCACCAGCCAAAATAGAAGACGAAAATACATTTAAAGGTATAGTGCTTGATAGTCTCACGGATGCTTTTATAAAGCTTTTGATAGAAGGAGTAATAGATAAAGAAAAGCTAGGAGAATTAAACATATCAAAAAGAGATTTTTATGAAACCGATACCTTTGGATTTTTTGGATATCCTGTTTTAATGGCTTCTGATATATTGATTTACAATGCTGATGGTGTACCGGTGGGAGAAGACCAGCTTCCCCACATAGAAATAGCAAGAGAGATAGCGAGAAGGTTTAACTACCTTTATAAAGAGTTCTTCAAAGAACCAAAAGCTATCCTTACTGAAACACCAAGACTTCTTGGCACAGATGGAAGAAAGATGAGTAAGTCCTATAACAATGCCATTATGATAGACGAAAAAGAAGAAGAGACTACTTCAAAAATTATGAAGATGTTTACAGACCCAAGCAAATTGAGGAAAAATGACCCAGGCCATCCAGAAGACTGCAATGTCTTTAGCTATCATAAGATATTTACAAATACTGATGATGTAAGCAATATAGAGCTTGATTGTAAAAGCGGAAAACTTGGATGTGTGGAATGCAAAAAGATACTTTCTAAAAACTTAAACATATTTTTAGCACCTATAAGGGAAAAAAGAAAACACATAGATAAAAATATGGTAAAAGATATATTGGAAGACGGGAACAAGAAAGCAAATGATATTGCAAAGTCAAATATGGATATTATAAATGATATTTTGGGACTATGAAATTTCAAGGTTCTTATGTAAGAGATTTCCCTCAAGATAGACACTGTCTTCTTTTAACGGGGCGTTCAAATGTAGGCAAATCTTCTTTGATAAATGCTATTGCAAATACAAAGATAGCAAGGGTTAGCAAAGACCCCGGCCTTACCGCCACTTTAAACTTTTACATAGAATCTGATATATATTTGGTAGATACGCCTGGATATGGATACGCCAAAAAATCAAAACAAGAAAGGGAAAGATGGGCCGATATTATAAACAATTTCATAGAAAATCATAAAGATAATATAGTATGTGTATTTGCATTGATAGATGCTTTAGTGGGACCCACAGAGCTTGATAATATGCTTATTGAATATTTAGATAGTAAAAGCCTAAATACGATGATAATTTTAACAAAGATAGATAAAGCTACTCAGAAAGAATTGAATGATACATTAAAACGTTTACAAGCTTTTAATAAAAATATTATAAAAACCTCTTCTAAAGAAGGTACAGGTATAAGACAAATAAAATCTATCATAAAAGAGTTATCCCATGTTAAAAAAAGATAAAACGTTAAACATAGGATTTACCGTATTTTTAATAATATTAATACTTCTTGCTTTATACACTTTAAGTCCATTTTTTACACCAATAGTTTGGTCTATAATAGCAATTATTACATTTTACCCACTTCATCAGAAACTATCAAAGATATTAAAATCTGATAATCTAAGCTCTTTCATTGTAACGTTACTAATACTTCTTATCGTTGTTATACCTTTTTCCATATTTGGAATACTTATTGTAGAGCAAGGTATTTATCTTGTTCAAAATGCCAGTGCTTTTGTGATGAGTCTTGACCAACAAAAGGTTTATCTTATATCAAAAAAAATACCCATCATAGGAAAACATCTAACCTATTATAAATTTTTAAGATTTTTGCATTTAAATGCGTCTAATATAAACCAAGCTATAAACGCAACACTCACTTATATAGCATCTTTTCTTGGAGACCAATTGAAAAATATGATATTTTTTGTAGGAAGTTTTATATTAAAAGCTACGATATTTTTAATGTCCACATTTTTCATGTTGAGGGATTGGGATAAGTTTATAGATTTTGTAAAAGAAATTACCCCTATCAATACAAAAGATTTTGATACTATACTAAAAACTGTTTACTCTACTGTTTTGAGCGTAGTTTACGGATTTGTGGGCACTGCCTTGATACAAGCTTTTTTTGGTTTTTTTATGTATTATTATTTCACTCCAAACTATGCTTTAGTGCTTGCTTTTGCAACTTTTATGTCTTCTTTTATACCTCCTCTTGGTACTACCTTGATATGGGTGCCATACGGATTTTACGTAGCCTATCAAGACGGCATATTGGCTTCCTTGGTTTCTTTTGGATATTCGTCTTTATTTATAATAGGCTCTGATAATTTTGTAAGACCTCTTCTTATGAAAAAAGCCATACATATACCTTATATACTGCTTTCTTTATCTGTGTTGGGTGGTCTTTTTAGTATGGGATTTTTGGGTATGTTTTTAGGTCCCATCGTATTCACTACTCTTATTACAGCTTTTAATATATACAAAGAAAAATTTTCTCAATAAGGTATTTGTATCGTTATAGTGGTGCCTTCGCCTTCTTTTGATTCTATATGCATCTTTCCTTTTAATATATTTACAGATTTTGATACTATGAAAAGCCCTAAACCAAAGCCAGGACTATCCATATGAGCCCTTTCAAACTCTTTTGTGATGCTAGATAGCCTATTTTCTGGAATACCTATACCACTATCTTCTATTATAATTGTTATATATTTACCACTGCTTTTTACTGTTACCTTAATATAACCTTCTTCTGTATATTTTACAGCGTTTTCTAAGAGATTTGATATTATGGCCTCATATAGTTCCCAAGATGATGTAATCTCTACAGGTTCTATATCAAGCTTTATATTTAGATGTTTTTCCTCTATAAAAGGTTCAAGCTCTCTTAAGGCTTTCATTATCACATCCTCAATCATAAAGGTTTGTTTATTTAAAGCTAAATATTCATCAGTCTTTGCTATAAAAACTACCTTATTTAGAAGGTTGTTTAATTGCTTTAGAGCTCTTGATATCCTTTCTATGTATATTTTGTCTGGGTTTATCTCTAACAAAGAGATGTTTGTGGATATGATGGTAAGAGGAGTTTTTACCTCATGGGAGAAATTTAGTGCCATAGTATATATTCTTTCCATAAAACTGATAAAGCTATTTGTTATGGCTTTTGCTATAAAAAATCCAGTAAAAGCTATTATTACAGAAAGTATCACTAAGGCTAGTATGAAACTGCTAAGAAGCTTCTTTTTTATTGATTCAAATTTTGTCATATTTCTTGCCACTATCACAGTTAGGTTGTTTGGTAAAATGGTTCTTATGTACATTATCTTTTTACCGTTTATATAATTAAGATGAAATCCTGGTTTGAATTTGTCAAATCTAAAACTTGGAAAATTTCTAGATATACTTATTATATTACCTTTTTTGTCAAGAACCGCTATAGACTCATCACTGAAGGTGAGCCATTTTGTATTTTGGTTTATATTTTGAGAACTTATATAAGCCAGCTCTTGTCTTAAGTCAGAAGCCACAAAATTGTCCACCAGTATACTAAAAGCTAAATACGATGATATAGAGAATATAAAAACTATAGCAAAAATCACTAAACTATATACTACTGTAAGATACGCAAGGGTATTTTCTTTCTTTTCTTCTAATCCCAAGTATCTTCTTCTTTTGTTTTGTCGTTGTTATCCTTTGGTTCTATGGAATATCCTATGCCGTAAACTGTCCTTATTTGACATCCGGAACCCTCTATGAGTTTTCTTATAGTTCTTATATGAGACCTTAAGGAGAATGAGGATGGCTCTTCATCTATGCCCCAAGCATAGCTAAGTAGCTGTTCTACTGTAACAACCCTTCCTACGTTTGATATAAGTTTCTCTAAAATTAAAAATTGTTTTTTTGTGGCGGGTATAATTTTACCATCTATTTGAATAGTGAAGTTTGAAGTATCTAAAGATAGCTTTTCGCAGATAAGCTCAGCATTTCCAGATTGTCTAGTCCTCCTTACTATAGCTTCCATCCTTGCTAAAAGCTCTTTCATATCAAAAGGTTTTGTAAGATAATCATCAGCGCCTATATTGAAAGCAGTGAGCTTATCGTTTATGCTATCCTTTGCAGTAAGTATCAAAAACGGCGTTTTTAAATTTTCTTCTCTTACATTTTTTAAAAGCTCAATACCATTCTTAGGACCTAACATCAAATCCAATATGACTATATCGTAAGACTTGTCTTTAGTAGCGTACTTGGCATCCTCAAAGTTAGACACGAAATCCGCAAGCCACCCCTTGCTACGAATTATATCCTTTATAGACAAAGCCAAGTCTATACTGTCTTCTACTATGAGGACTTTCATGCCTTTATGTTTAGTTTTTCTCCTGTGTTTGGAGGATTGTTAGTATTGGTTGTGTTGCTTACTTCTCCTAGCAGCTGTTGCACTACATTTGATTGGTTATCCAGTATACTTTTTAATCCCCAGATTTGCTGCTGGTTAACATTTTTGGCTTGTTGCATATCCGTTGCTATGTTTGCTATATCCATGTAACTCATAGTTCATACCTCCTATAAACTAATATAAATTATATCGGTTAAAAAATCAAGTATTT
>CAZTLC010000047.1:0-7755 GCA_964614295.1 uncultured Aquificaceae bacterium
CAATCTTCGTCTTGTTCTTGGAGTGGGCTTTCTCCTCTTTCTTGCTCCGTGATATCAGCTAAATAAGTTATAAGATAAGACATGGTAGCCACTACCACAAGAGCTGTAATAGCCAAAAAATCCATATACTTCCACATAGCACCCATCATATTTCTCCTTTCTTGTTGCCACTCTTCCATATAGGCAGTACAAAAGATACCACCATAATAGCCAACACTCCAAAGACTAGAAAAGCAAACCACACTCTATAAGCAGGAGTTACGGCTTTTACCATAAGTTTTAGCTCACTAGATTGGCCTCTTCTAATTCAAAATATCTCATAGTATAAAAACTAATCTGTAAATACACTTTTACTATGAAAAATATTAGCTTAATATCTTCATAGCCTTATCAAATATGAGCTTTGGTTCTATATCAAGGCAAGGGTAGGTGCTATATTTACAATTTCCTTTACCATGTAAATCACAAGGCTTGCAAGACATATCTTTTGATATTACAATACCTTCATCCTCCTTAGGAGCAAAACCAAAACAAGGGTCAGTGCCACCAAATATTGTAACTACCTTTATACCAAGAGCCCTAGCCATATGGGTAATGGAAGAATCGTTTGCTATTACAAGTTTTGAGCTTTTAATACAAGAAAGCGTTTCTATAAGAGAAAGTTTTCCTACATAGTCTATACCGTAAGCATCGGTATTATCTTGTCTATCTCCCAAAAGCCTCACTTCAAAACCATGTTCTATAAACATTTGAGAAAGCTCTTTGAAATATTTATACCTTTTCTTAGGATACCTAGCCCCCACTCCAAGGCTCACCACTGGTTTTGATGATAAAAACCGATACAATCTATCAGCATTCACCTCTAGATAAGGTTTTGGGTTTTTTATATCTAAAATAGGTTTTACAGCCTTTGCATACTCATCTGTTACATAAAATATCTCTTTCTTAAAAGCCTTAAACCAAACACACAACCTTCTTTTTAAAGCTTTTTTATCGTAAGAAAACCACTTTGCCTTTAAGATGCTTCTCAAAGCAAGGGTTTTAGTGTTTTTGTGTAAATCTATTACAATATCTGGTTTTAGGCTTTTAGCTACATCAAAGATATTTGATTTATCCACCGCCAACACCTTTACAAAAGAAGAATCTTCAAAAATAGGAGCATATTCTTTATAAGTCATAAGATACACATCAAAGTTAGCATCGTAAAGGGGTTTTAAAACAGATGTGGTAAGTATCACATCTCCAAGAGAGGAAAACCTTAAAACAAGGACTTTATCCACCGCTCACGGGAGGGATTGCAAGCACCGTATCAGAGTTTTTAAACTCTTTTGCATATTCGTTGTCTTTGGCAAACCTACAAGATTTGATGACATCACAAAGATGTGGATGTCTTTTACATAGGTATTCTTTTAAAGCGCTTTCGTCTCCTTCAAAATCAATATCTTCAAAGGCTCCAAGCTTTTCCTTTAGTATAGAAAAATATATAAGCCTCATACAAACAAAGATAGCCTCCTTAACGTCTCTTCCTTTGGCAATATGGATACAATAACATCTATAGCAATACCCTCTAAAGAACCGGTGATGGCTATTCTCAAAGCATGCCATATATCTTTTGGTTTTAGACCTGTGGATTTTTGAATATTTTTCACCAAAGCTTTAAGATTCTCTTGTGTTATGTCATCTAAACCTTCTATTCCTTTTATTAAAAGCTCAAAAACGCTCTTATCTATCTTGCTTAGCTCTTCTTTTGCGGCCTCGTCTGGTTGTTGTTGCTCAAAAAATGGTCTTAGCTTTTGAACAGCTTCTAAATATGTATTGTACTCTTTCTTAGTGGCTTTTACTATCTTTTTAAGATACTCTTTATCAACATTTTTATAGGCTTTTTCTATAAAAGGTATCAAGTCTTCTAAAAGTTCCTCTTCAGATAAAACATCTCTTATATAAACACCGTTTAACCAGTATAGCTTATCGTGGCTAAAAACAGCAGGTGATAGGTTTATATCTCTTATATCAAAATATTTTATAGCTTCTTCCTTTGAAAAAACCTCTTTGCCCATCTTTTCACTAGACCATCCTAAAAGGCATAGATAGTTAAAAAGCGCCTTACTACAATACCCGTTTTCCTTGTAGTATCTTACAGAAACACCTCCATGTCTTTTAGAAAGCTTTGTCCTATCTTCGCCTAGTATCACAGGAAGGTGTGCAAACTCTGGAGGTTTAAAACCAAGGGCTTCGTATATCAGTATCTGTTTTGGTGTGTTTGATATATGGTCTTCTCCTCTTACAACATGGGTTATGTTCATCAATGCATCATCTATTACCACCACAAAGTTATAAACTGGGCTTCCATCACTTCTTACTATCACAAAATCCCCAAAATCATCTACATTTATACTTATATTACCCCTTATCAAATCATCAAAGCTTATCACCTTTCCATCGGGGACTTTGAATCTTATAACATAAGATTCTCCTTTTTCTAATCTATCCTCTACCTCTTTCTTAGAAAGATGTCTGCAAGTACCAGGATACCTGTAGGCTTTCCCTTGAGCATAAGCTTCTTCTCTTTGTTTTTCAATATCTTCTTCTTTGCAAAAGCAATAATACGCATGACCTGATTCTATAAGCTTTTTGGCATATTCTTTATATATATCAAACCTTTCAGATTGCCTATAAAACTCATCCCATTCTATACCAAGCCACTTTAAATCTTCTAGTATTGACTCTTCAAACTCTTTGGTAGAACGCTCTTTATCAGTATCTTCAATCCTAAGCACAAACTTACCGCCGTTGTGCCTTGCAAAAAGATAGCTAAAAATACCAGTTCTTGCATTTCCTAAATGCATATACCCTGTAGGACTTGGAGCAAACCTCGTTTTCACCATATCACTATTATAAAGCAAAACCGTATTTTATCGTTTATAATTATCCTATGAGCATGTTTACAAAGATATCCATCTTGGGTGCTATATGGGTAATATTAGAAATTGTAATGGGTTTTTTCCATAAAAGTGTATGCACGAGTTCCGGATGCACCATAGCAGCCTCCTACAACAGATACCCAGAATTTGTAATGCTCACAATAGGACTTTTACTATTTATCGTTTTATGGCTTTTAAAAGAAAAAAGAAAAGAGAAGCTATTGGACGCTATACTTATAGGTGCTTTGGCATCAGAAGGGTATTTGCAGGGCTTTGAAATATTTACAGCCCATACGTTTTGTATCTTCTGCACTGTGACGTTTCTTATAATATTTACCCTTTTTATAATAAGAGCAAAAGAACATAAAGAGATTTTTTTAAAAGGATTTGTCGCTTTCTTATTTGTATTTTTTACGGTATTTTTAGTAAACAATCCCACTTTGACAATAAAAAACCAATACACACTCTTATATCTTCCAGGATGCCCTCACTGTGAACATACGGAAAAGTTTTTAGACAATATCCATATAGATTATCAAAAAATAGACGCATCCTCTCATAAAGGACTTATAATGTCTATGGGTATAGATGAGGTGCCTATCCTTTTTGTGAAAGAGCCGTACGGTTATAAAGTGCTTGTGGGTTCTTATAGTATAGAATCGTTTTTTGCCAAAAGCCTAAAAACAAACCAAAAAAATAATACCACCAACAATCTAAACTTTGGAGGTGGTTGTCAACTAAACAATATATTTGGTAGTAATTGTAGCAAATAATATTAGTAGCTTTATATCAAAAAACTTGACATAATTTTACTAAAGATTTATATTAGTATAAATGTAATTAGGAGGTAGTGATATGTATAGTGAAAACATGTGGAGCAAAAAACTAAAAGATTATGTAGAGCAAGCATCTTCAACAGCAAGGTCTTTAGGAGATACCAAGGTAGACACAGACCATCTTCTTTTGGCTCTTTTAAAAGACCCTGAATCTGCTTTGTCAAAGTATATATCCAAAAGAGGCATAGATTCAAAAGAACTTTATCAAAAATTAAGAGAGCATATAAACAGCATAGACAATCAGCTAAATAAAGCAGCAGAATCAGAGGCAAACCATCTTATAGACTTGAGAAGCAAAATAATCCAGCTAAAATCTGACATATCAAACGTTCAAACAGAGCTTTCTGAGATAAGAGAAGCAAAAAGGCGCATAGAAACCGAGTTGGAAAGAGCAAGAAGATATGACCCTTGGAGTGCAAGACAGTTAGAATTAGAGTTAAGACAGCTAAATGCAGAAGAAGAGCATCTAAGAAAAGAACTTTCAAGGATTGAGCAAAATTTATCTACAGTTTTTGATAAAAGTGCTGTAAAAGATTTCTTAGACAATAAGATATCTATAGATGCTTTAGTAAAAAGTGCTTTAAAAGAGAGCCATTACAAAGACCAGTTAAAAGAAATTGGAATATCCTTTGATAGGTATGAAGATAAAGTATCAAAGAGATTTATTGGAAAGACTCCAGAGTTTGGATATTCTAAAAACCTTGAAAGAGTATTTGAATTAGCCCAGGAAAAAGCCATAAAAGAGGGTTTGGCAGAAGTGTCTCCAGCTCATCTTGTTTCAGCGCTTTTAGAAGCAAAAGATTTTATAGCTGCAAAACTTTTAGACCAAATTTTAGGAGGTAAGAACATGGACACCGAAAAAGAAATCCAAGAGGAAGAAAAGTCTATATTAGAGCGCTATGGGATAGACCTTACGCAAAAAGCAAGAGATGGAAAATTAGACCCAGTTATAGGAAGGGAAAAAGAGATAAACCAAACCATAGAGATACTCTTAAGACGTAGCAAAAACAATCCAGTATTGGTAGGAGATCCAGGAGTTGGAAAAACTGCTATAGTAGAAGGACTAGCTCAAATGATAGTAAATAAAGAGGTTCCGCCAGAGCTTCAAGATAAAACTGTCATAAGCATGGATATGGGTTCTCTAGTAGCTGGTTCTAAATATAGAGGCGAGTTTGAAGAGAGGGTAAAAAAGCTTTTAGATGAGCTAAAAGAAAGACCAGAAGTTATATTGTTTATAGACGAAATACACACGGTGATAGGTGCTGGTAAAGGAGAGGGTTCATTGGATGCTGGCAATATGTTAAAACCAGCTTTAGCAAGAGGGGAGATAAGGCTCATAGGTGCCACAACTGTGGACGAATATAGAAAATACATAGAAAAAGACCTTGCTCTAGAAAGAAGATTTCAACCTGTTTATGTGGATGAACCCACCATAGAAGAAGCGATTGAGATACTAAAAGGTCTAAAACCTAAGTTAGAAGATTTCCATAAGGTAAAGATAGAAGATGATGCTATAGAAGGTGCTGTAAAACTCACCCACAGGTATGTAACATTTAGAAAATTGCCAGACAAGGCAATAGATGCTCTTGACCAAGCCTCTGCGCGAAAAAAACTAGCCTCTGTGAGTGTGCCACCAGAATTACAAGAGATAGAGAGAAAGCTAAGAGTTTTGGAAGAACAAATCATAAATGCCAATCTATCTGGAGATTACGAAAAAGAAGCGGAACTCAAGATAGAAAAGGTAAACTTGGAAAAGCAAAAACAAGATATCATAAACAAGCTTGATATGATAGATATGAAGATAAACCAGTTAAAGAAAAAGCTTGAAGACTTAGAACAACAAATCCTCAAGATAGCGGAAAAAGGAGACTACGAAAAAGAAGCAGAGCTAAAGATAGAGATGGTAAACACTGAAAAAGAGATAAAATCCTTGGAATCCAAAAGAGCCAAGACTTTGAATGTAACCTACGATGATATAGCTAAAGTGGTATCAGACTGGACTGGAATACCTCTTAACAAACTAAAAGAAGAAGAGATGGAAAAACTCCTACACTTAGAAGAGGAGCTTCACAAGAGGGTGATAGGCCAAGACGATGCAGTGGTAGCTGTGGCAGAGGCCATAAGAAGGGCGAGGGCAGGCCTAAAAGACCCCAAAAGACCTATAGCTTCATTTTTGTTTTTGGGACCTACTGGCGTTGGAAAAACAGAGTTATCAAAAGCTTTAGCCGAGCTTTTGTTTGGAGAAGATGATGCTCTTATAAGACTTGATATGTCCGAGTTCAAAGAGGAGCATACCGTATCAAAGCTAATAGGTGCACCTCCTGGATACGTAGGTTATGAAGAGGGCGGTAAACTTACGGAAGCGGTTAGAAGAAAACCTTATAGTGTAATACTTTTAGACGAGATAGAAAAAGCGCATCCTAGGGTATTTGACCTCTTTTTACAAGTACTAGACGATGGAAGGCTTACGGATTCTCACGGAAGGACAGTAGATTTCAGAAACACGGTAATTATCATGACTTCCAACATAGGTAGTACCTATCTTTTAACATTGCCTCTTGAAGGAGATCAAGAAGAGATTAGGAAAGAGTTTGAAAAGGCAAAAGAAAAAGTCTTAGGAGAGTTAAAGCACTTCTTTAGACCGGAGTTTTTAAATAGAATAGATGATATCATAGTGTTTAGACCTCTCACCATAGACCAGCTCATTCAAATAGTGGACTTACTCATAAACGACCTTAGCAAACGCTTAAAAGACAGAAATATAAGCATAGAACTTACCTTAGAAGCCAAAAAAGAATTGGCCAGAAGAGGATATGAACCAGCTTTTGGTGCAAGACCGCTAAAACGCACCGTGCAAAAGCTATTGGAAACACCTTTGGCCAACAAGATAATAAAAGGCGAGATAAAAGACGGAGCCAAGGTAAGAGTAGATATAAAAGAAAACGAATTTGTTTTTGAGGCAATATAATACATCTTTCTGATAAAGGCAGGAGTTTTTCCTGCCCGCTCTTGATATAATACTTCCATGAGAAAACCAGAGATACTATCACCAGTAGGTACTTTTGAAAGTTTGATGTCTGCCATAAAAGCAGGGGCAGATGCGGTTTATATGGGTTTTGACAAACTAAATCAAAGAGCAGGCAAAGGTGGCTTTTCAAAAGAGGATATAAAAGAAATACGCACTATCACAAAAGATTACAATGTAAGACAATACATCACATTAAACTCCATCGTTTTTGATGAAGATTTACCGTATTTGGAAGATATATTAGACTTTCTAAAGGATATAAAAGTGGATGCTGTAATAGCTTGGGATTTTTCTGTGGTACTTGGAAGTATAAAAAGGGGTTTAGAAACCCATATATCCACAATGGCATCCGTATCAAACTCTATTTCTGGAAAGTTCTACAAAGAGCTCGGTATAAAACGTATAGTACCTGCCAAAGAGCTTGATTTAGATTCTATTAAAAGCCTAAAACAAAACACAGGGTTGGAAGTGGAAGTATTCGTGCACGGTTCAATGTGTATGGCGGTGTCTGGTAGATGTTTTTTAAGCCATGAGCTTTTCCAAAAATCTGGAAATAGAGGAGAATGCTATCAAGTGTGTAGACACGAGTTTGACGTAAAAGTTATATCTAAAAACTCTGGCACGGAATACTATCTTGGGAGTGATTATGTAATGTCTGCCAAAGATTTACTTACTATAAATTTCGTAGACAACCTTATGTGGGCTGATGCTTGGAAAATAGAAGGTAGAAATAAAAATCCAGATTATGTATATATGACTACAAAAGCCTATAAAGAAGCAAGAGATAGGATACTAAACAACGAATGGCAAGAAAGAGGATATCAAGACCTCTTAGATATGTTAGAAAGAGTGTACCATAGAGAATGGGATGGTGGTTTTTACTTTAAAGAAGCATCCTTTGGTGTAAATTCTTCCATAGCGAAAGAAGAAAAAATTTACGTGGGTGATGTTTTAAAATTTTATCCAAAGG
>CAZTLC010000048.1:0-7625 GCA_964614295.1 uncultured Aquificaceae bacterium
TTAGAGGTTACATAAAATACTTTAGGTTCTGTGCCAAGTTGAGGACTAAGGGGTATGGCTTTACCTTCAAGCACCAATCTTGAGACGTAAGAATCTATGTTTAAATCCCCAAACATACGGCAGTTGGTAGGGCAAGTTTCTACGCAAGCCGGTTCCAAACCTTCCTTTAATCTATGATAACACCAGGTGCACTTGTCTATGTGGGGAGTAGTATGTCTTGCTTCCTCACCGTAAAGTTTTTCACATTCATCCACATCATCAGACTCATAAGGATACCTAGCCCCGTAAGGACAAGCTATGACGCAAGCCTCACAGCCTATACATCTTTCATGGTTTACAAGAACGATGCCTTCTTCTGTTTTATAAGTGGCACCGGTAGGACATGCATAATAGCAAGGAGTATTTTGACATTGCATACAAAGATGCGGAAAGAAGACGCGTTTTACATCTGGAAACTCTCCTATTTCTAATTGCTCTACTTTTGTCCTCCATTTATTAGACCAATAAGGTGTTTGATTTTCTTGAGCACAAGCAGCCATGCAAGCATTACATCCCACACAAGAATTTAAATCTACCACAAAAACCCATTTTGGTATAACTTTCTCCATAAAAGCCTCCTAAATCTTCAAATTTTTGTCACCTTCACGGTAAATTCATTTGCCCTGTAACCACCTACTACTGGTTCTGGTCTATAAGGTATCAAGTCGTTTAAAGGAGTTCCTAAGTCTTTTCCATAGGTTAGTTTTGGAGATTTTGCCCCAAAGGCTGCTGGTATAAATATCGTATCTGGGCGTATCAACTTTGTAAGATGGGCTTTGCCTTTTACTTTTAGATTTGGATACATAGCATTGGTGATAAGAATATCATCTCCCTCTTTTATGCCAAGAGATTTTGCTTTTGCTTCGTTAATCCATATTCCGTAATATACGCCTTCTCGCCATTTTCCTATGCTTACCAATATAGGATTATCTACTGTTGCAGCACAAGTATGAGATTGAATTGGGACTTTGCCATGGGTTATAAAAAATTCATTCTCTTCAAGTTTTACATTTTCTGGTGCTATATCGCCTTTCCATTTTGGTGGTATATATGCAACCAACGGGTCGTAATTTGGTTTGTATCCAAACATATTTTGTAAAGTGGCAAATACGTTTGAATAAATTTCCATGCGTCCGCTTGGTGTGGGGACTGGTTGATGCCAAGGTACAGAGTATTTTGCCATTAGCTCTTCTCTGTCTATCACATTTATGACACCTTTTTCAGAAATCTCTTTGTCAAGCTCCTCTACTGATTTTATGATACCTTTATACTCTTTTAACTCATCTGCCACCATTTTAAGCTGAAGTTCTCTTATAGCTGGTATTATGGTTTTATGTTTGGCCCAAGATTCTTGGCATTTTTGGTTTAGTTCTTCTTTATTCCATTTCCAGTATTGATATATCTCTGCCATGATATCTAACCAAGGTATGTTCATAGCTTTTGATAGCATATACATAAAATCAAGAGCATGCATTTCGTCTCCGTCTTTTGGCATGGCAGCCTCTCTAGTGCCAAAGGAATAATCGTGAGATGTGTTTATATCAAATATTATATCTTTTTTAAGAAGATAAGGAATATCAGGAAATATCACATCTGCGTAAAGCATGGTATCTGATGGCATAGTATCAAAACCTACTACAAAGGTGTTTGATAAAAACTCTTTCCAGCGCTCTGATTCCACATCCCCTCTTACAAGATTTAATGCATACACAAATACAGCTTTTATCTTGTAGGGTTCGCCGTTCCATATTACTTCGCCTTTTGTGGATTCATAAAATCCGTTATCTGTGATGAATGGAAATACGGTGGCTTCTTTTCCTTTGGATAGCTGGTTTTGTAAATAAGCCCACTGAACCGAAGGATGTCCGTGTGTCCAAGCTTTTGGATTGAAGAAGTATTTAAAACCTACATCCAATACTCTTAGCATACCGGGTATATCTACATCTGGATAACCTTTGATGGGTATGGTAATTTTATTGCCATTTTTCTTAGTAAAATCAAAGAAATCCTTGATGAGCATCTTGTAGCTTCCACCTGTTACCCAAGTACCCGGTTTGTCGTATCCGCTTGTTATAGCTTGTATGATGGCTAGTGTTTTTCTTAATTGAATCGTATTTTCATACCTAGAATCATAAATACCGGGTTCTATAATGGCTGGTTTCATCGTGGCAAATTCTATACCAATACGTCTTATGGTGTTTGCTGGTACATCACATATTTTTGAGGCCCATTCTGGGGTATAATTTTTTGTGTAGTCTAGAAGATACTCAAAAACGGTTTTTACACTTTTTCCGTTTACGCTTAAGTTTTTTGTAAAAAGTGCTGGTTTTAGGCTTTTGCCATCTTTGGAAATTTTATTTGTATTATAAAAGCCAAATACTTTTTCAACAGTATTTGACGTTTCATCATATACGTACCAAGCTTCCACAGCACCTTCATTATCTATGTCTGATAATAGTTGTAAATTTCCTTTTTCGTCTTTGTACGCTAAAAACGGGGCATTTGTAAAATACCTAAGTATTTCCTCGTCATACAAAGGCTTACCATCTTTTTGCTCTCTTAGTATCACATGTAGCATAGCTAAAGCAAAAGCATTGTCTGTGCCTGGCCTTATAGGAATCCACTCGTCAGCTTTGGCAGCAAGTTCAGATGCCCTTGGGTCTAACACTACAACTTTAGCACCATTTTTAATACCAGCACCGAACCTATGAGCTCTACCGGTGGATATACCAGCCAAGGAACCGTTACTTCTTACTGCCAATATATACTTTGCTCTATCATAATCACACACCACTTCATCGTGGGTATTATAATTACCAAATACAGTATGAAGACCCAAATGTTCAGAACCAACACAGTGCTGTATCGGAGAACCAAAGAGCGTTGGTATCTGTGCTCCTACTACAAAAGGTAAAAGATATGTGCCGTAAAAAGCACATCCTTGCCATCCTCCCATGAGTGCCATTTCGTAAGGTTTGATATCTTTCATTTTATTCATCATGTAATTAAAAGCTTCTTCCCAAGAAGCCTCTTTAAATTTCCATTCTCCTTTCTTTGAACCTTCTATGCGTATAAGTGGTTTTTTAATACGGTCTTTGTCATATATATAAGATATGCCGCTTTGTCCTCTTGCGCATGCAACCCCTCTATTATAAGGATGGTGGATGTTGCCCTCTATCTTCATAAGTCTATTGGGTTTACCGTCTATATAGGCTACTCTAGTTTTTATGCCACAAGTATTGGCACAGAAATTACATATGTTTGGTTTATAGATGTATCTGATATTTTTGGTTTGTATGGCCTTTGCTTGTTGTGGGGTTAGTAATTTTTTACCAATCAGCGTGGCAGTTCCAGTTGCAGCCATGCCTTTCAAAAATCCTCGTCTTGTCACATTCATGGATTAAACCTCCAAGTAAATACTAACTAATAAATATAATGACATTAATTATTGTAAAAGTCAATATATTTGATAAAAAATAACGATGTTGAAAGTTTTTTATAAAAATTTTATTTTTTTAGAAAAAGCTAAGGAGCTCTTTCTCTATGATAGGATGAATAAAACCTTTCAAAGGAGCCTTGTATCTAATCAAATCTCTTACTATTGTAGAGCTTATATGTATATACTCTTGGCTTGGCATCATAAAAAGCGTTTCAATACCCCCCAGTATATAATTGCTCATAGATATCTGAAGCTCATATTCAAAATCTGTAAAAAGTCTTACACCTCTTATTACGAGTTTTATATCTTTTGAAGTTGCATATTCTACCAATGTAGTATCAAAAACTTCAACATTTACATTGTCCAAGTTTTCGGCTTTTAATATCTTACTAAACAAATCTCTTCTTACATCAGCATCAAACATAGGATTTTTATGAGGATTTTTTGCTATAGCTATAAATACTTCATCAAATATATCAGAGGCTCTTTTTACTATGTCAAGGTGTCCTAAGTGTGGTGGGTCAAATGTTCCTGGATATATAATCTTTTTCAACTATCTAAAAGCTCCCTTATCAATGTGGCTGGTTTTACTTCTTTTGGGCATGCGTTGTTGCATTTGTTGCAGGAAAGGCAGTGGAGAATCAAAGTTTCTTTTGCTTCTAAAAGCCTGATACCATGGTCTTTGTCCCTTGGGTCTATGAAAAGTTTATAGAGCTTTGCAAAAAAAAGCGGTCCTCCGTAGTCTTTGTCTTTTACTTCTGGACAAAAACTCTGGCAAGCATAACAAAGTATACAATCTGAGGCCTCTTCTATCTTTTTGCTAAGTTCTGGTTCTATCGTTATATTTTCTTGTAATTGATTTACCCAAGTTTTATAGGTTTTGATACGTTTAGACATAGTATATGTTGTATCTACTACCAAATCTTTTATGATTTCTGCATTGCTTAAAGGTTCTAAAATAACTGGGTTTTCATCTAAAGCATAGGCCAATGCTTGTTCTTTACATATCAACTTTGGAAATCCATTTACATTTAAAGCGCAAGTGCCACATATACCAGCTCTACAAAATTGCCTATAGGACAAAGAAGGGTCTATATATTCTTTTATATAGTTTAAAGCATCTAAAAGCGTCATACCATCTTTGTAGGGCACTTCAAAAGTCTCAAAACCATTCTGTCTTTTTATTTTTAGGGTAAGCTTCATTTTTCCAAATAAGTATTTACAATGTATTCTCTTCTCATTACATTTGTTTGGATAAGTTCCCAAAGAACATCAAGCCTTTTAAACCAATAATTGTTTATAGGCTTTTTGGAAGCTAAAACTATACCATACTGGCCATGAAGTGAAAAGGAGTTAAAAATTGGTTTCATATAGTTATAAATATAAGTCTCCATGCCAGCCGGGTTTATGTTCATTTGCTGGTTATTTCCAGCGTTCAATGTCAGAACTGGTGGTGGACCCATAATCTGAACTATATCGCCGGGGAATAGCGGGGTAGCGTTGGCGTAAGTATAACTAAACCCTGCTTTTCTTAGGGCTATTTCCAATCCTCTAGCGCTTACTCTATTTAACGTATATTGGTAATCTCCATCTTCTACAGACCAGTCTAATCCTTTTCTCACTTTTATATATGGTCTGTCTTTGTTTGGAAATGTGAATATGGCTACACCATCCTCTTCTAATAAGCTTTTAACTGCTTCAAAAAATTCGTATGGATATTCCAAATTGCCGATTATATTTTCTAAAATCACAATACTGAAGGTTCCCCATTTGTCTTTTAGGCTTTTAATATAATCGTGGTCTAGCTTTTGCACTCCTTCTATCTTTATATCATTTAAGGCCTTTTTTATCTTTTCTGTTTGTTCTTTAGAACGCTCCACACCATAAGTTTCTAATCCAAGTATTTCATTTGCCACCGCTAAAAGCCTACCGCTGTTGAATCCAATATCAAGCATCTTTTTGTTTTTCAGACTTGGTTCTATATCAATCAAACTTCTTAAGGTTGGATAGGTATATATGGTAAAGATATTTGCGATTCCGAGCTTTTCTTTGTTATCAACACTATCTAAATCTTCTATATCTTTTGTATCGTAAAAAGCTTTCAGAGGTTCTTTTATCAGTATATCATCTAACGTCTTTTGAGCTTTTCTTGGTAAAGAGAATATAGAACCGCAAACGCTACATTCCCAGAGTCTATATCCCCAAGATTTTTCTATCTCTTCAAAGTAAATATCTTTTTCTTTGCAGATAGGACACTCGGTGGGTATGTCTTTGTCCGGATTTTCTATGTAATAAACGAGTGTATTAAATTTTGAAACTACTTCGTCTATGTCTATATTATCAAAACAAGGACTATAAAATTTTTGTTTTATCTGAGCCTCTTGACAGGGACCTGGTACAGCGTGCATAATACAAGGAGCAGAACATGTATTTCCAAGATACTTAGCATAAACTGGCTGAGCTGTAGTATAGCTCATCTTTGGAAAGTGCTGGGCTTCTGGTGCTACCCCACCAGATATTACAACGCAAGGTTTTTTAAGAGCTGCAGCAATATGTGGGACTACAGTATCCGCTGATATAACCCCATCAACTTCTTGAATCAAAGCTACTAAGTATTGGGGCTTTTCCATATAAGGAGAAAGATTTTCTACATCCATCATATAAATCTCTTTTGATATATCAACGGCTGGAGCTTCCCACTTTGGATGTGCTGTAACAAAAACATAATTATCTTTCATTTTATCTATTATTTTTGCTACAAGATAAGGGGGTAAACTTCTGTGTATGGAAGACGCTACCATATGAGCCATTATTATCTTTTTACCTTGATTTTCCTCTCTTATTTTCTCTATAATAGGCTTCATATACTCTATAGCTTCTTTTTGAGGTATTACCACCGGATCTTTGTCTTTTATATCAAACTGCCTTAGCTTAGCAGCCCAAAAATCTACTAAATTTAGATAGTTGTAGAAGTAAGCCCCTACATATTCATAACAATCAGCATAATAGTCCACTTCTTTAAATCTTGTATAAGGCACAGGTGTGTATATAAACTCATCCACATAGGGGTTACCTTCTAAGAGATTATACCCTGGTCTCGTTTCCATTATTATGTAGCTTTTTGGATACTTTGTTTTAAGGTGTTTTAATATAGGTGTAAACATTAAAGAGTCACCAAGAGCAAAAAGATTTAGTATCAAAAGACTTTTACCGTTTAAATCCTCACCGTAGTATTCTTTGGGAAGTTCGGGGACTTTGGTCTGCTCGTAATTATCTCTTGGAAGTTGAGCCATAAGGTCTCTGGCTATCACATATCTACTTTTTTCCATGAAGGTATGAAAATCAGCCCCACCAGCGTAAGGTTGTTTGAAAGTTTTCTTTACTCTGATTATCTCCATATTAACCCATCCTCTTTAAATATCTTATAAATTCAACATTCATCAAAGAAGATGCAACGTTGTATATAACTGGTGTTACACCTCTTCTGGTAAGGTCATATAGTTTTTCAGGGGAAATACCAAGAAGCACGCCTGGGTCTGGCATGACTGCCCCTTCTATGAGAAATTTCTCGTCGTTGTCTATTTTAAGCTCTAAGTCTGTTTGTCTTAAGATTTTAAGGTCATGCATCTCTCTTATAAGATTTGCAGCTATTTCAAAATCCTGATAGAAGCTAAGAGCTATTTGAGCTATTCTTTGCATATGTTCCGTATCTTCACCCAATACATTTATAAACTCTATATCTTCACATTCAGTAGCTTCTTCTTGCATCTTATCATAAAACACTACAATATTGTTTGTAGCTCTGTCTCTTATGGCACCAAATGGATAGAAATCCAACACCTTAGGTTTATGTTCTATCTTCCACTTGCCATCCTTGGTAAGATAATGATTTTCATCACCACCTAAGACGGCAAATGCAGCAAATACACCTTCGTGATGAGCAAACACGATAGGGTAAAGTGCCGCTAAATAAACCATTTCAGACATGCCAATAGGGACTATCGTAAAATCTCTACTAAAGGAGTAATTTTTTGGCATGCATATTTCTAAAGGCTTGTCCTCCGCTTTGTTTATAACTTTTGGATAGTTGTAGATACCTAACATGCCAAATATTATAGCATATAAAACATTGTATTATATTAGTTAA
>CAZTLC010000049.1:0-7586 GCA_964614295.1 uncultured Aquificaceae bacterium
TTTGAGATAAGATATAGCTTTTTATCTCTTCTGGGTGTTTTTTTGGCATCTCCTCTAAAAGGCCTTTTATATCACATATACCATCGGTGGATAAGAAGAATATATCTTCTTTTTCTATACTCCCTTCGTTCTTGTAAACGTCTATATGCCAGTTTATACCAAGAGCTTTTATGTATTTTTTTTGGTTTTCTATACTGCTTTGGTCTTTGGTAAGCTGTATCAGGCTTTTATTACGAATGAGAAAAATCTTTGAATCCCCTACGTGGTATATATAGTATTTCAAAGATTCTAAATCGCATCTTAGCACGCTGAGGGTAGTTCCGCATATAAATCCATCTGCATATTTACTCAGTCTATTTATTATCTCTTTGTTTATCTTTGAAAAAGCATAATCTAAATCATCTATGTGTTTTTCAAGGGTTTGTATGGCTATCTTAGCTGCAAGCTTTCCAGAGTTTTTATCTCCCATGCCATCCGCCACCGCAAATACGTTTTCCTTTATCAATATCTCGTCACTTTGATAAGCCTTCTCTCCTAAGACTTGCCCACATTCGTATATTATCTTCATAGAATCTCGTGAGTTCTTAGATATTCCCTCAATTCTATGGCATTTTGGAATCTTTTGCTATAATCACACTCTAAAAGCATTTTCAAAAATTCTCTGGTCTTTTTTGGGATATCGTCAGATATCCTATAATCGCAGTTTTTGTTTCTTTTTAGTTTTGGTACATCGCTTTCTATATCAAAAGGGTCTTTTTTTGTAAGGATGTAGTGAAGCAATACTCCCATTGAAAATATATCGCTGGCTGGATATATCTCGTTTCTAAATATCTCTGGTGCTATATAACCTACGGTGCCTTTTACTGATATCAAAGACTGTCCTTTCTTTGTTTTTAAAAGCCCAAAATCCCCCAACTTCCATATAAGTCCTTTTAGTATCCTTTTACCAAACACATTGTCCGGTTTGATATCGCTATGTATATAACCCATCTGATGCAAAAAGGCAAGCCCATTTGTAATGTCTGTAAATATCTTTAGCGCATCTTCTTTGGTAATACTTTTATTTGATATAAACTCTTTTAGATTTCCAGTATCCATAAGCTCGTATATCACATAAAGTTTTTTTTCTTCTTTCTTGTATAAATAGCTTATCAAAGATATAATGTTTGGATGTCTTAGGAGTATCAAAGACTGAACTTCTTTCCAAAGGTATTCTATGGCGTATTCGTCTTTTGCTATCTTAAGGGCAAACTCTTTCCATTTGTATTTACCTTTTAACCCTTCCACTTTATATACTTTTCCAAACTCACCCTCTCCTAGGATATCTATTATTCTATACATATCCAAAACTATATCACCTATCTCCATCGTAGTATACCTTCTTTAAGTATAAACCATTGGCTTTTGCAGTGAAATGTGAAATTTTTTTGGCTTTTAGAAAATCTTTAATATCATCCATAGAGATAAGCTCTTGAGCATAAGCTAGCATAGTCCCAACGATACGCCTTACCATATACCTTAAAAACCTATTTGCGGTGATAGATATCTCTACCATCGGATAATCTATTTTAAAATGTATGTTTTCCACAAAACAAAATGTATTGTCATCCTCTGGCTCTTTGGTAAAACCTCTAAAATCCTGATATCCTAAGAATAGACCTGATACATTTATCATCTTATCCAAATCTGTGTGCTTATAGACAAGCATAGCTCTATCTTGCAAAAAAGGCGAGTTCTTCTCATCAAAAAATAGTTTATATATATAGGTTTTTTTAAAAGCATCAAAACGAGCGTTGAAGTCTAGTGGTACTTCTTCTATACTGTTTATTTTTATGTCCTTTGGCAAAGCACTGTTTAAAGCCCTTTTTAAGAAACTTAAATCTTTTTCAAAATCCATCTTAGCATTGAAAACAAAATCAATAGCGTGAACTCCTTTGTCTGTTCGTGAGCATCCTATGGCTCTTATCTTTTGTTTTATAGGTTTTTTTTTGTTTACTATATAATAGAGCTTTTCTTCTACTTCGTTTTGGATGGTAGGGACATTGGGTTGGTATTGCCAACCACTGTAGTTAGTCCCCAAAAAAGATATATTGAATTTGTAGTTTCTCACTACGCCAATGTATTTTTTAGATATAGCTTTGTGATATACTCCATCACCATTCTGTTTGTATTAAAATAAGTACCCACAGTAGCTACAGACATTTTCATCACATTTAGATATTTACCAAAGCTGTTGTAATATGTTGGCAATATTATATATCTAAGCTTGTTATAAAGGTCGTGTATTTCTTCTTTATCCCATTCTGATTCTAAAGCTGTATCTTCCCAAGAGGTTTTAATACCTATAGACCATCCGTTTATATTTTCCATACATCCTTCTATCCACCATCCGTCTAATATTGAGAAGTTTGGAACGCCATTTAAAGCAGCCTTCATACCACTTGTGCCAGAAGCTTCTAAAGGTCTTTGAGGTGTATTTAACCATATATCAACGCCAGAAACAATCACCTTTGCCTTGTTCATATCGTAATTTTCTATGAAAGCTATTTTTAGTTTGTTGGTTTTTGATTTAACATAGTCTTTGGCATCAAATATCTCTTTTATAATGGCTTTACCTTCTCCATCAAGAGGATGAGCTTTACCTGAAAATACTATTTGAAGACCATTAAAATCGTTTGCTATATCTATAAGCCAATCCAATTCCTTTAATATCATATTGTTCCTTTTATAAGCAGTCATACGCCTTGCCACACCTATGGTAAACCAATCCCTTGAAAAAGAAGCATCTGTTTGAGAGTTTACAAGGTCTATAAGGTCATCTTTTGCTTTCTGATGCGCTTCCACAAACTTTTGGTCTGGTAAATTAACCACTTGCCTTAACAAAGACGGGTCTTCTTCCCATCCTCTTATAAACTCTGTATAAAGTTTTTTGTGATGAGGGGATATCCATCTTATATGATGAACACCGTTGGTTACATACTCTAACTTATGCCCTTCAAATATACCTTCAGATACATACTTATGTTTTTTTGAAACAGCAGCCACAGTTCTAGAGGCTTTTAAAGAAACCCAAGACAGATTAAATTCCTGATCGTGGTCAAAAAGTGGATCCATGTTGACATCTTTTATATAATCCTTTAGGTATGTCTTAACATCATCTATGGGAAACTTATCAAAAGCAGCAGCAACTGGTGTATGCGTTACAAAAACCACTCTATTTTTTACCTTTTCTATGTCTTTTAAGTCTTTTAAAAGCCCGATGGTAAGGAATGCGGAATGGCTTTCGTTTATATGATAAACCATTATCTTGTAATCTAGAGCTTTTAAAAGCTCATAACCACCTATGCCAAATATTATCTCTTGAACCATCCTATCTTTACCTTGAGCAAGATAAAGTCTATCAAAAATCTGCCTTATCTCAGGTGGATTTTCTTTTAGATTCGTATCCAAAAATAACACTGGCACCACATGTCCGCTTATACCCATCATGTCGTATTTCCATGCGGTTACATATATATCTTGACCGTTGATGGGTATCTTAATCTTTATATCCAGTGGTTTTAAATATTTTGTAGGATCCCAAACTTGGGGAAAATCCGTTTGAGCACCATGGGCTGTTAGATGCTGGGATGTATAGCCTTTTCTCCAAAGTATAGTCATCCCCACAGAAGGTATTTTCAAATCCGCAAGGCTTTGGATAGTATCTCCTGCCAGCACTCCCAATCCCCCACTATAGGTGGGTATATAAGGCTCTACTCCGCACTCCATTACAAAGTATGCAATCATAAAGACTATTTTATCAGATTATCAAATTCCTTGTACATGGCTTCTTTAGAATTTGCTATACCAGTTTCCACTTTTCCGTTGGGCCCTATAAAGGTAGGTGTTCCATTTACACCCAAAGCTTGTAAAAACTCTATATTCTTTTTTACCTTTTCTAAACCTGATTTACAGGGATTTTTTGGCACTGGAGCATTGTACATAAACTCCAGCATGCTGTAGCTTGCATTGTTATCACACAAAAGCTCTGCAGATTTTCTTATAGAACCAGGATGTAAAGAGCCCTCCGGTGTTTGCACAGGATAGAGCACAATCTTTATTCCCACATGATTTTTCTTTGCCCACTTTTTAAGAGCTCCTTCAGCTTCATGACAAAAAGGACACTGAGGGTCTGTGATAAAGTATATAAAGGTTTTAGCATCTTTACCGTTGTATACAAAATCCACATGTTTTTCTAACTCTTTTAGCTCTGAGCTTGAAAGTTTTTCGTATTTAGACAAATCTGGACTTACCAAAGACTTATGCTTTATATCTATAACTTGCCCTTGGATTATATAATCCCCATCTTTGCTTATGAAAAAGTATTGAGCGTTTAAAGGAGATACCTTAAACACTACTTCACAAAAACCCTTTAGGCGCTCTGAAGGAGATATATCCACTATTCTCATGGAAGAAGGAAGCTTAAACTCTTTTAACACATCTTCTACCTTTTCCTTTGAAGGACAGCTCAAAGCATATACGCTACTTATCATCATGCTAAAAGCAGCAAAACCAAACAACATTTTTTTATACATAATACCTCCTTTTATAAGCCATTATAACATAAAATATAACGTTTTTTATTGAAGGGCTTTTAGTTTCTCCAAAACATCCTTTGGTTTTATAAAGCTAAGACACTCTAAAGTCTTTGTTTTACAGCTTTTAGGATTGATAGAACAAGGATGACAGCCTAATGTTGGTTCAAGATAATCACCAAATATAGGATAAAAACCATAAGAAGACGACGTAGCACAGTATATAGTTATGGCTTTTTTGCCAAAGGCATTTGCTATGTGAACCGCCGATGAATCGTTTGCTATCACAAGCTCTGATAGGCTCACAACCCCTATAAACTCTTTTAAAGATGTAGAGCCCGATAGGTTTTTCACATGTTTTATATTATCAAAAGCCGCCAAACGAGTATCCGAAAGAATAACTATAGGCTTATCAATGGATTTTGCAAGTTCCAAAAAATACTCCTGTTTCCAAGTTTTTAAAAAAAAGTTAGACTTTGGAGATATAACGATAAAAGATGATGGTAGGTCAAACTTCCTTTTTACAAAATCAAGCATGTTTTCTTCTACATAAAGCTTTGGCGGTTTTGGAATGATGTTTTTTGATGTTAAAAGCTCCAAAAGTTTTATGTTTCTTTGAATCTCGTGAAGACCTTTTTCTTGATAATGCACCAAATCAGTATAAAAAAACTTTCCCTCTGACCTATCAAAACCTATACGCCTTTTAATACCAGACATATACAAGATAAAAGCGCTTCTCAAAGATACATGTAAAGATAAAACAGTTTCATAACCTTTTATAGCTTTTAGTATATCAAAAGACTCTTTTAGGGATTTATCATAAGGATGTAAATTTATTTTATAGCCTTGCAAGATATCTTTTATAAAGGGTCTTCCTGCAAAACCTACATTATAATCACCAAATATTTCCAATGTATTTTGTAAAAGAGATGTGGCTAAAACCACATCCCCAAGGTAAGCTGTTTGCCAGATAAGTACTTTCAAATGTTAAAAGCTTATAGCAGTTATCTTCCAAGAATCATCTTCTTTTGATACTGTAAAGGTTATATCTCGTTCCATATGTTCATCGTCTTTGGTTTCTAACACAACCTTTACTTCAGAATCAGATATCTTTGATACATTCTTAATCTTCCAGGATTTTACAAAAGACATCTGACCTTCTAAAGTGGCCCCTAAAGCTTCATAAGGTTTCATCTCCACTAAAGCTAAAGGAAGTCTCACTTGAGATTCCAAGTTTTCTCTGAGGCTTGGATCAAGCTTTCTTATAGCTTTCATAGGATGATGGTCTTTTAAATTTGCAACAAAATCAGATACCAAATCCCTTGAAATACTTTGAGGTGAAGACCCACATGCTCTGAAAAGTAAAAAGACAACCCCTAAGGCTACTATTCCAATAAGAATTTTATTTTTTGACATGTTTTAGAACCTCCTAGATTTATTGATAAGATAATCGTAAATATGCTTGGCCGCTTCCTTTCCTTCCTTCAAAGCCCTCACCACAGTATCACCACCGTTTATAACGTCCCCAGATGCAAATATCCCCTCATAAGAGCACATATAATGCTCATCCACTTTCAAGGTGCCCCACTTTGTGGTCTCTAAGTTTAGCTCTTCAAAAGCTATTGGATTTGGTTTTTGGCCTATGGCTAAGACTACCGCATCACAATCTATTACAATATCAGAGTCTGGAATCTCCACTGGTCTTGGCCTTCCAGACTCATCTGGCTCTCCAAGTTCCATCTTGACGCACCTTAACCCTTTTACAAAACCATTTCCGTCTCCTATCATCTCTTTTGGTTGAGTAAGCCAATGGATTATAGCGCCTTCCTCTTGGATGTGGTCCCATTCTTCATCTCTAGCAGAAGAGGTTTCTCTCGTTCTCCTGTAAACAACATGCGTTTCTATACCAAGCCTTATGGCACTTATAGCACAATCCACAGCAGTAAAACCACCCCCCACTATAACCACTTTCCTTATCTGTGCCATAGGACATCCTAAAGCTATGTTCATTAAAAATTCTATAGCAGAGTAAACGTTTATAAGGTTATCACCTTTTATACCTAAGTTTCCTCTACCAGCGCCTATCCCTATAAAAACAGCATCATAGTTGTCTTTTAGCTCTTTTAAGGATATGCTTCTACCAATCACTACGCCCGTATGAAACTTAACACCCATCTTTCTAAGTTTATTTATCTCATACTCTAATATAGATTTTTCAAGCCTTGCATTGGGGATGCCATAAAACATCACCCCACCAAGCTTTGGAAGAGCTTCAAAAACTTCCACATCTATTCCCTTTCTAATGAGTTCATAAGCACAGCCCAAAGACGCTGGTCCAGACCCCACTATAGCCACTTTAAAACCTTTTTTTTCTTCTATTTCTACTTCTGGTTCTATGCCTGATATCCTTACAAAATCTCCCACAAACTTCTCTAAAGCGCCTATATTCACAGGCAAGCCTTTGTTTCTTTTGTTCCTTACCGTATCAAAGTATAGTATGCAAGCACCCTCACATTGTCTTTCCTGAGGACATACCCTTCCACATATAGATGGAAATATATCTGTTTGAGTGATAATCTTATAAGCCTCTAAAATATTTCCTTCCGCAACCTTTGAAATAAAACCAGGGATATCCACATGTATAGGACATCCTCTTATACATCTTTTGTCAGCATCCTTACACAAGATACAGCGCTTAGCCTCATCTATGGCCAAATTTATAGTATAGCCAAGAGCGTACTCTTCAAAGGTTTTTGTACGCTTTTCCACTGGCATAAAAACTTCAGGATTTCTATCATAATACCTAATCTTCTTCATGGCTCAACTCTTCCTAGAACGCACCAAAACCTCTTTTAATATTAGGTGCCTTCTGTTTAAATCGTCAAAATCTATCTTGCTAGCATCAAGCCAAGGGCCTTCTACGCAAGGAAGCTTTATCTTATTATCATACTGTATCCTACAAGCCAAGCAAAGACCCACTGTGCACAACATCCTTGTAATAACAGCGCATAA
>CAZTLC010000050.1:0-7578 GCA_964614295.1 uncultured Aquificaceae bacterium
AGAGCTTTTAAATACTTTGGATGGAGCTATTGATTTTATCTTGATAAAAATGGTTTCTAGCTTTTGATTTTAGTATAATAGTATTATGTTTTTCTGGAAAAAATCAGATGTAGAGAAAAAAGCAGAGGAAGGCTCTAAAGAAGCTATACTACAACTAATAAGAGAAAACAAGATATCAAAGGCAGAGAGTATATTAGAAAAATTTAAAGACAACGAAGAACTTAGAAAGATACTTTTTGACCTTTATTTGAATCATAAGGAGTATTACAAAGCTTATACACTTTTAGATAGATACAAAGATATAGGTACTGCTCCAGAAAGGGCGTTGGTCTATGAAGAGTCTGGATATATTACGAAAGCCATAGAAGAGTATCTTAAGATTGGTGATTTTAACAGCTTATACAAAGCAGGCCTTCTTTATAAACATATTGGAGATTATCAAAAAGCTTTAGAGCTTATAAATAGAGCCTACCAGATAGTACCTTACGACAAAAAAAGAGAAGTAGAGGATATAATATTTGATTTAAAAAAGATACTTGGCATAGTAGACATACCAAAAGAAAGTTTTTTTGAAAAGATTAGCAAAACTCTTCAAAAAACAAAAGATGCAATACTATTAAATACCATATTCATAAATAGAAAAATAGATGAAGAGCTATTTGAAGAGCTTGAAGAAAAGCTTATAAGAGCTGATATAAATGTAAAACTTACTTTGAGTATAATAGAGAACCTAAAAAAAGAAGCTATCAAAAGAAATCTTCAGAGTGCAGAACAATTAAAACCACTTCTTAAACAAGAACTTTTAAGTATCGTTAAAAACTGTGGAAACAAAGAGTTATTTTTTGAGCTTTTAAACGAAAAAGAAAAACCTTTCGTAATATTATTTTTGGGAGTCAACGGTTCTGGTAAAACCACCACCATAGGAAAACTTTCAAGTATATTTAAAGCTCAAGGGAAAAAAGTATTGCTAGGAGCTGCAGATACTTTTAGGGCAGCAGCGATAGAGCAGTTAGAAGTATGGGCCAAAAGGGCAAACGTAGATATAGTAAAAAAACATGAGGGAGCAGACCCAGCATCGGTGGCTTTTGAAGCTGTTAAAAAGGGTGTAGAAGAGAATTATGATGTGGTAATCATAGATACAGCAGGTAGACTTCATACAAAAGAACCTCTTATAAATGAGTTAAGGAAAATAAAGAAATCTATTCAAAAAGCCTATGAAAAAGCACCTCACAAGGTAATATTGGTACTTGATTCCACCATAGGTCAAAACTCTATATCCCAGGCAAAGATATTCAAAGAAGCTGTGGATATAAACGGTCTTATCATAACAAAATTAGATGGCACATCAAAAGGTGGAAGCGTCGTATCCATTTGTAAAGACTTAGGCCTTCCTATATATATGACAGCTGATGGCGAGAGGATAGAAGATTTAGACCCCTTTGACCCAGAAACCTTTGTGGACGCTTTACTTGGTTAGCAGTTATTCTATATCCTCTTCCTCATTTTTATCAAGCCTCTGAGCCAAAACAAGGGCTCCAGTGATTGCCACCACTATCACTATGAGTATTACAGCTCCCAATCCTTCAAAATGGAGAAATCCTAAATTACCCATCCAAAATATTTTAAATTATCATTGTAAAATCTATATAAAAACTATAAGGGTTTTAAAAATAGAGCTCCTAGAGGAGGCAATGTTATCTCTATGGAAAAATCAAATTTATGCCAACATTCTTTCCTTGCCTCTATGATATGGCCGTTACCAACATTTGAACCCCAGTAATAGTGAGAATCTGAGTTAAATATTTCTTTATATAACCCTTCTTTCGGCACACCTATTTTGTAATTATATCTCACTACTGGAGTAGCGTTAAATATACAAATTATAAAATCTCCATTTTTGGCTTTTCTTAAAAAAGAAAAAACAGATTGTTCTACATCCTGAAAATCTACCCATTCAAAACCAGCTGGATCGTGGTCTAACTCATGAAAAGCTCTTTCTTCTTTGTAAAGTTTATTTAAATCCCTTACAAGGTTTTGAATACCTTTATGAGAATCAAACTGTAAAAGATGCCAATCTAAACTCTTATCATGGTTCCACTCATCAAACTGCCCAAACTCACCGCCCATAAAAAGAAGTTTTTTTCCAGAACTGGCATACATATAAGACAATAAAAGTCTCAAGTTTGCAAATTTTTGCCAGTAGTCTCCGGGCATTTTATTTAACAAAGAACCTTTACCATGTACCACTTCATCATGAGAAAGCGGTAATATAAAATTTTCATTAAAAGCATAAAGCATTCTGAAAGTTATGTCTTGTTGATGATATTTCCTATGTATAGAGTCTTTGGAAAAATATCTCAGAGTATCGTGCATCCAACCCATATCCCATTTAAAACCAAAGCCCAAACCCCCTAAATATGTAGGTTTTGTAACCATAGGCCAAGCCGTAGATTCTTCAGCTACAGTAAATATACCTGGATTGAACCTATAAACTTCTTCGTTTAATTTTCTTATAAAATCTATAGCCTCTAAATTTTCCTTACCACCATATATATTTGGTTCCCATTCTCCTTCTTTTCTAGAATAGTCAAGATACAACATTGATGCTACGGCATCAACTCTTATACCATCCGCATGGTATTTTTCAAACCAAAAGTTGGCGCTACTTATTAGAAAAGACCTTACTTCATGCCTTCCATAGTTAAATATATAACTTCCCCAATCAGGATGATATCCTTTTCTTCTATCCATATGTTCGTAAAGATGAGTTCCGTCAAAAAAAGAAAGACCATAGTCATCTGTAGCAAAATGGGAAGGCACCCAGTCAAGTATAACTCCTATATCATTTTTATGAAGTAAATCTATAAGATACATAAAATCCTTAGGCTCTCCGTATCTTGCAGTGGGAGCAAAATAAGAAAGTGTTTGATATCCCCAAGAACCATAAAAAGGATGTTCCATCACAGGCAAAAATTCCACATGTGTGAAACCCATATCCTTTACGTAATCCACAAGTTGATATGCTATATCTTTATAAGACAAGAATCCATTTTCTAAAGTCCTTCGCCAAGAACCAAGATGTATTTCATATATACTTATGGGTTCTTGATAATGGTTGGTATTTTTTCTTTTTAAAAGCCAGATATCATCCTGCCAATGATAGCCTGATAAGTCATAGATTATACTGGCACTTCTAGGAGGCACTTCTGTATAAAATGCAAAAGGATCTGCTTTTTCTAATTCATAACCAAAGTTTGAGACTATAAAATATTTATAAAGTTCAAAAGGTTTTAAGTCCTCTATGAAAATCTCCCATATCCCAGAGCTTCCTCTTGGTCTTAAAGGGTATTCTTTCTTATTCCAAAAGTTGAAGCTCCCTTCTACGTATACTTCTTTGGCGTTTGGAGCCCATATTGCAAAATAAACACCATCTTTTAATATATGAGCACCAAGCTTTTCATATAAATGATAATGAGTTCCTTCGTTGAAAAGATATAAATCTTCTTCAGTTAGAAGACTTATATCATAATGATATTTATAATAAGCCATCTTTTTGAACTACTTCTTTTAAAAACTCGAAAAAATCTTCTCTTAGCTCTTCTCTTTGTAAAGCAAACTCCACTATAGTTTTAAGGTAATCAAGCTTATTACCTGTATCATATACTTTTGCCTTTACTTTATAAGCATAAACAGCTTCTTCTTCTAAAAGCATCTTCATAGCATCTGTTAGCTGTACTTCCCCACCTTTGCCTGGTTTTGTATTTTTTAGCTTTTCAAATATGGTGGGTGTAAAAAGATACCTTCCAAGTATCGCTAAGTTTGATGGAGCGGATTCTGGGTCTGGTTTTTCCACCATATTTTCTATCAAAAAAATATCGTCTTCAATCTCTTTGCCAGAAACTATACCGTATTTATATACTTCATCTTTCGGCACTTCATAAACCGCTACTATGCTTTTGCCAAACTTTTTATATAAGTCTTTCATCTCTGAAATTACATTGATATCGGTCTGTATTATTATATCACCAAGAGATACCACAAAAGGCTCTGCGCCTACTACTGGCTCAGCCGTTAGCACTGCATGCCCAAGCCCTAGCTGTTCTTTCTGTCTTATATATATAGGATTGATAAGGTGAGATACAGTTTTTATATTTTCCAAAAGCTCTTTTTTGTTGTTTTTTTCCAAAAATATTTCTAAGTCTGTATTTACATCAAAATGATGCTCCAACGGTCTTTTATGCCTTCCAGTTACAAATATTATATTTTCTATATCACTTATCAATAGCTCTTCTACTATGAATTGGATTACTGGTTTGTCTATTATAGGAAACATTTCTTTTGGCATAGCTTTTGTGGCTGGTAAAAATCTTGTACCCCACCCGGCGGCTGGAATTACAGCTTTTCTTACTTCCATATCTGTCCCCTTCTGTATTCATGAAAATAGGTGAGACAGGGGTCGAACCTGCGACCTACGCCTTGTAAGGGCGTCGCTCTCCCGCTGAGCTACTCACCTTAAGTAAATATTATAATAACATAACTTGGAAAATTTTGCATAAGTTTTTAAAAGCGGATGATAGGTATCACTTATTATAGAATTTTTATAATCTAATTATATAATATTTCTATGAAAGGATTTACAAAAGAAGAAAGAAAATCGGTTTTGGGTATTACTTTTGCCATATCTGTTAGAATGCTTGGGCTTTTCTTGCTTTTACCAGTATTGTCTCCTTATGCCAAGAGTTTACCTGGCTCTACTCCTATGCTTGTGGGTTTAGCTTTTGGAACCTATGGTTTTGCTCAAGCCTTCTTGCAAATACCCTTTGGATATCTATCCGATAAATATGGAAGAAAGCCCATCATCACCATAGGGATGCTCACTTATGTACTTGGAAGCTTCTGGGCTGGCTTTGCTCATAGCGCTGTAGAGCTTGTGCTAGCCAGGTTCGTACAGGGTTTTGGAGCAGTATCCTCTGCTTTATCATCTTTGGCTGCAGACCTTACTAGAGAAGAAGTAAGGACTCAGGCTTTTGCTCATATAGGAGCAGCCATAGGCATGGTGTTTGCTTTCTCCATAGTAGTAGCTCCTATTATGGCTCATTACCTTGGCGTTCCTATGCTTTTTTATATAACAGGGATATTGTCGTTTATTGCGATGCTTTATATTTTGCTTTTTATAAAAGAGCCAAAAGTTCATGCAAAAGATAGGGAAATACACCCTTCTTTAAAAAATATACTAATACTCATGAAAGATAAAAATCAAATCATGCTAAATACATCTGTTACAATAGCTCATTACTTTTTGGTGTCAGTTTTCACAGTGATACCGATTTACTTTATAGAGCATGGATTTCCAAAATCCCATCACTGGATAGTTTATTTACCTACAGTATTTGTAGCTTTGGTGATAATGGTACCAGCTACTATAGTAGCAGAAAGAAAAGCAAAAATGAAGGAAGTATTTTTAAGCGCTATTTTTATGCTAATAATTGGCTTTGTCTCATTTCTTCTATTAAGAGGAGTGTTGGCTGGAGTTCTTCTTATACTCTTCTTCTTTATAGGATTTTTCTTGTTAGAACCTATCATGCCCTCTCTTTTAACCAAATTAACTCACAAAGATTTAAGAGGGCTATCCATGGGTTTTTACAATATGAACCAATTTGTAGGTGCTTTTTTGGGTGGTGTTTTTGGTGGTATTTTTCTTAAAAGCCCAAAAACTATGCCAATAGTAGATATAGCAATAGGTGTAATTTGGATTATATTAACTTATATATGGTTAAACTCTGTAAAGATACCAAGAAGCTCAAAAGAATTAGACGAGGAATTTATAGAACCGCCTGGGTTATATTGATAGGATTTTCTTTGTTTTTATATTCTTGCTCAAGTGCCACGGAAAATTATAGTGATTACCTTGCTTCTAGAGTAAACTCATTGGTGGGAGCTAATTTAAGCAATTTAATAGAAAACTTTGGACCACCTACAAGTGTTGTAAAACTGAAAAACGGTTCTAGAATATTTAGTTATATATTTGTTAGAAGATACATATACCCATCCACTTGCACTGGTTACTCGTATTATTTTGGTGCAGTAGATTGCTTCCCACCAGAAGTAGAAGAAAAGAAATTTTATGCAAACTTTTGGGTAGATAAAAACGATAAAATTTACAAAGCTGAGTTCTCAAAAGCTGGATTTTAAAACTATCCTTATTATCTTTTGTTACGTATATTATTACCAAAATGCTATTCTCATATCCTTAGAAAATTCAAACAAATCATCAAGTTTATTGTGCAATTTATGGAGCTCTAACAATGACTTATATGTTTGATGTATAAGTTTCAAGCTTTTCATAACTTTATTATAATAAATTTTATTAACAACTCAGAAAAATATATTAAAATATATGTAATAAACCTTTAAAGGAGGAAAAGTTATGAAAATAACATTAAGTGTCATCAAAGCAGATATAGGAGGATATGTGGGTCATTCTTGCACCCATCCAGATGTAGTAAAAGCCACAGAAGATTATGCAAGAAAGTTTGTTGGAAGCCTTATAATAGACCTTAAAGTACTTACTTGCGGTGATGATATAGCTCTTGTTATGACCCATCAACACGGTGTTGATAGCGAAAAGGTGCATAAGTTGGCCTGGGATGCTTTTAGTGTTGGTACCGAAGTAGCCAAAAAGCTAAAACTTTACGGTGCAGGTCAGGACTTATTAACAGATGCTTTTAGTGGAAATATAAAAGGGTTGGGACCTGGGGTGGCAGAGATGGAGTTTGAAGAAAGACCATCTGAACCTGTTATAGTTTATTTTGCCGATAAAACATCTCCTAGTGCGTGGAACTTAGCTCTTTATGAGATGTTTGCAAGCCCTATGAACACAGCTGGTCTTGTAATAGACCCAAAGATGCATGAAGGTTTTACATTCACAGTCTTAGATGTTTATACCGGGAAAGCAGTGAAATTAAATACACCAGCAGAGCTATACGACCTATTAGCTCTTATAAGCTCAGCATCAAAATATGTGGTGAAAGAAGTACATAGAAATATAGACGGTGAGATTGCTGCCGTAGCTTCTATACAAAAATTATCTTTAATAGCAGGTCAATATGTAGGAAAAGATGATCCAGTAATGATAGTGCGTACACAAAGTGGTTTTCCAGCAGTAGGAGAAGCCTTGGAACCCTTTGCTAGACCATGGATAGTAGAAGGTTGGATGAGAGGCTCTCATAACGGTCCAATCATGCCAGTTGGGTTTGAAGATGCTACACCATCAAGATTTGATGGCCCACCAAGAGTTATAGCGGCTGGTTTTCAAATAGCAAACGGTATGTTGGTAGGCCCAAGAGATATGTTTAAAGATAAAGCTTATGATTATGCAAGAAAAGTAGCTTCTGATATAGCAAACATATTAAGAAGACAGGGCATATTTGAACCACACAGATTACCCAGCGAAGAAATGGAATATACAACTCTACCAAAAGTTATAGAAAAACTTAGTTCAAGATTCTTTGATGTAGATAACAACATAAGCGCCGATAAGTCAAATATGTTAACCAAAGAAGATATGGATTAAGGAGG
>CAZTLC010000051.1:0-1528 GCA_964614295.1 uncultured Aquificaceae bacterium
GAATGCTTTGATAGATATTCCTCTTTAAGGAAGAATATTACCAAATCTTATGTTTCCACCTATTGGAGATTTTGTAAAAATCCTAAGAGTTTTTCTTCTAAGATATCAAATTCCATGAAGTTTTTTGGCTTAGAAGAGCTTGACGAAGCAAATTTGAAAAAAGCCTATAGAAAGCTGATGAAAGAATATCACCCTGACAAGGTAAAAGATAAAAAACTATCTCACGAAAAAACGGTTCTTATAAATTATCATTATCAGGTATTGCTTAGTTATATAAACAACTTCAAATCATAAAAGCAAATCTTCTAAAGCTTCTTGGGTGTTTACCAAGCTATATATATCTTCTTTTGGTAAAGTGCTACTCTCGTTTCCATAAAAATCACAATGTATATAATATACAAAAGGCTTATAAGATTCATTATAATGTTTTGTCATCATCAAATCGCTTATGGTATCTCCAAGATAAACACCGCCCCTTTTACAAATTGCATCTACACAAAATTTTAGGGCTTCTTTGCTTGGCTTCCTTTTGGTCTTGTCCTCTATGAAATCATCATCCACTATAAAATCAAACATATTTTCAATACCAAAATGCCTTAGAGAAAATAGAAGGTCTTCCCTAGGCCTTCCCGTAACGATACCGGTCTTGTATCGCTTTTTAACCACATATAGAAACTCTTTATTAAGGATAAGCTTTTCTTCTTCTCTAAACTTTCTATAAAAAGCTTCAAAAACCTCAACCAGCTCATAATAGTTAAAGTACGGATTTTCAAGTATCTTTTTTTGGATATACGTTTGAGTTATTGTGTAATCAATTGCTTCTTCTTTGGTGATATATCCAAAATCTATGAGTATGAGAACAGATGTGCTCTCCCAATCGTTGTTTATACCAGCCTTTCTTTTTACAAAAATAAAGTCTTCTTCTTTTAAATCCTTTTGAGTATAGTATTTAAAAGTTTCGTATATGGCTTTGTGATAGGAGGGCCTCACATCTATTAAAACACCATCCACATCAAATATAACAGCATCTATCCTGTCTTTAAGATTGAAAGCCAACCGCTTCTCCAAGAACCTCTTTATTAGAAAGCAAAAACTTTATAAATTTATCCACTAGCGCAGATTTATTAAAATCTGTATAGTATATCACATTAAAGACTTTATAAGCCTTAAAGTTTCTAACCTTTATAGTTATTAGCTCTCCACTTTCCACTTCTTTTTGTATCAGGCTTTTAGGAAAGAAAGAAGCTCCATATCCAGATTTTACTATATTCATAATAGACCTTATAGAATTTGTCTCTATCTTTATATTTAAAAGCTCAAAATTTAATCCCATAGCTTCCAGTGTCTCTTTCACAGTTTTTCTTGTACAAGAATAAGCTTCTCTCATAACCAAATCTATGGTATACAAGTTCTCCGGTTCTATAATACTTTTATTGGCGAGCGCATGACTTTTCCCTACACATAATATAAGTTCATCTCTGAAAAGCTCCACACTGTTTATTTTAGAATCCACCTCTTTATCTACGAT
>CAZTLC010000051.1:1628-7549 GCA_964614295.1 uncultured Aquificaceae bacterium
TTATCCCAGTTTGTCCTATCAAAAGGAGATATCTCTCTTAGTTTTTGAATAACTTTTGGAAACTCTCTTGCCACATATTCTATATCATCATCAGTATTATCTCTACCAAAACTAAACACCAAAGAACCATTTGAAACTTCTTTTGGTATACCAATAGCAGCTATAACATGAGATTGTTTTAGAGCAGTGGATACACAAGCAGAACCAGAGGCTGTTTCTATGCCTTGCAGGTCTAACCTAAGAAGCATGGCTTCTCCTTCTATAAGATGAACAATTACAGAAAGATGGTGAGGTAACCTTTGGGTAGGATGCCCAGTAAACTCTATCATATCAAGGTTTTCCTGCAAAGCTTTTTTCACTTTATCTCTGTAAGAAGATAAGCGTTTCACCCTATCATCCATCTCTTTCATAGCAAGCTCTGCCGCAGCTCCAAATCCTACTATGCCAGGCACGTTTTCAGTTCCTGCTCTAACACCACGCTCTTGAACACCACCTTCTATAAGAGGCTTTATCTTGACGCCCTTCTTAGTCCAAAGAGCACCCACTCCTTTGGGGCCATACATCAAATGAGCTGTAAAAGAAGCAGCATCTATACCAAGGTCTTGCACATCTATTGGAGTATGCCCACAAGATGGTGCTATATCGCTATGGAATATAACTTTCGGGTTTTTGGCTTTTGCTATAGAAACTAAATTTTTTATATCTTGAATAGTGCCTATCTCTCTGTTAGAATGCCCTATAGATATTAGTATGGTGTCTGGTCTTATAGCTTCTTCCAATTGTTTGGCGTTTACAAATCCATATTTATCCACTTCTAAGTATGTAACCTCAAAGCCTTCCTTTTCTAAGTTTTTACAAGGATGAAGGATAGAATGATGTTCTATAGGTGTTGTAATGATATGTTTTCCTTTCTTTTCATAGGATTTTGCTATACCCTTTATGGCCAAGTTGTTGGCTTCTATGCCACCAGATGTAAAAACTATCTCCTCTGGGCTTTTAGCATTTATAAAGTATGCTATCTTTTCCCTTGCCTGATTGATAGCTTTTTTAGCCTGTTGGCCAAAACTATGCAAAGACGTGGGGTTCCCAAACATTTCCCTAAAATATGGAAGCATAGCATCCAACACTTCTTGAGCTACCGGTGTAGTAGCTATATGGTCTAGATAGACCGTCTTCTCTCCTGCTTTTTTGAAAAACATATTCACTTGCCTCCTTGATATATAGAATCCACTATCTTTGCTATACCCATAAAAGCTTTTGCTGTCCTTGAATCTGGAATAGCCTCTAATATAGGTATTCCTTCATCTGCATACTTTGTAACTTCTGGCTCTATAGGTATTGCACCTAAAAGCTTCAGATTGTAAGTTTGGATAAATTGCGGTACTTTGCTCTCGCCAAATATATGATATTCTTTGCCAGTTTCTGGGCATACGAAATAAGACATGTTTTCTACAACTCCAAGTATCGGAATATTTACCTCTCTAAACATAGAAACCGCTTTTTTAACATCCACTAAAGCTACATCTTGAGGTGTAGTGACCACCACAGCACCATCTATAGCGGTATTTTGAGCTAAACTAAGCTGCACATCACCAGTGCCAGGCGGTAAATCCACTATAAGATAATCTAGTACTCCCCAGTCTACATCAAATAAAAATTGATTTAAAGCCTGCATCAAAATAGGACCTCTCCATATCACAGGTGTATCTTCTGATGGTAGTAAAAAACCCATAGATATCATTTTTATACCATGCTTCTCTATAGGTATTATCTTGTTAAAAACGTTTGCAGTTAGCCTTGCACCTTTAGCACCAAGCATAGTAGGTACAGAAGGCCCGTATATATCAGCGTCCAAAAGCCCCACGGCTCTACCTAGCTTGCTCAAAGCTATGGCTAAGTTTGTAGCCACTGTGGACTTTCCCACTCCACCTTTACCGCTTGCCACAGGTATTATTCTCTTAACACCTTTTATACTCCTTTTGCTAAAAACAGGTTGTTCAAAAGGATTTTTCTTAGGTTCATCTTCTATAAACTCTATGCTTGGCTTTAGATTTTGATTTGTCTCTCTTATAAGAGCTTCAAACCTTGCCTTCACCTGCTCTTTAATAGTTTCAGGCACTGCCAATTTTAGGTTTATAGTATCTCCAGACACTTTTAAATCTTTAACTATGTTTGCAGGTTCTTGAATATTTAAGTCCTTTAAATCAAGGGTTTTGATTTTTTCCAAAATCTCTTTTACCGCCATAGATTACCTCCGTTTAATTTAAAAAGATATAAACTTTTTTAGGGGTTTTTATGAGAACTATTAGTTTAATATTTATTTTTATGACTTGGTCATCATAGATTTTTATCATATTAATAATATTTCCTGCTCAGCTTTTTAAAAGCCCAAAACTTGTAAAAATAAAAGATATTTATAAAAACAATTGTAAAAATAAGTGGCTTATACCCATATATATCAAATGGTGTTTTTAGTTTATAGGGTTTTATATATCCAGTAAGAATGCCTTTTTCACCAAAAGGCAGCACCTTTTCATCACCAAAAGGAGATATGATTGCAGATATACCTGAATTGTTGGACCTTATAAGATAAGCCCCGTTTTCAATGGCTCTTGATATAGCTTGGTCGTTGTGTTCATAAGGTTCTAGTGTAGGACCAAACCAAGAGTCGTTCGTCAGATTTATAATAAAATCACTATGTAAAGATAGCCTTCTCACATAAGAAGAAAAATCAAGCTCAAAACATATGGGGGTAGCCACTTTGTATACTTTATTATTTATTATCACATTTATAGGTTTCATGCTTTTACCAGGTACAAAATCGATACCGTTTATAGCAGCAAAAAACTTTTTAGCAAACTTAAAAGGGTAAGGCATATACTCTCCAAACGGGAGAAGTTTTATCTTAGAGTAATAATCTATCATTTTGCCGTTATAGAAAGAATATGCATTGTTGGTGGGAAGTATCTTACTACCTTTATACTTTATATCCACAAGCCCTACCACAAAAGGCTTGTAATAGGTATAGTATATAAATAGAGTTCTTAAAGGGTCATCATAATCAGAGTATAAAAATGGAAAAGCGGATTCTGGAAGGACTATAAGGTCAGCTTTTTCATCAATGGCTTTTTTAATAAGGGGAAAATATACTAAGGATTCTTTTTCAAACTGGTTGTAATTTAGCTTTATACTTTCATCTATGTTTGGTTGAATGGTAGCTACCTTTACAGAAGGTTTATCTTTGTAAAAGCCATATACATAGGATTTATAATTGTAACAGAGTACCAATAAAAATATCGTAAGTATAGATGAAAAAATAAGTTGTTTTTTGCTTTTAAAACTAACAAGGAAATATAATAAAAATAGGCCAACTCCGTATACTCCAAAAAATGCCAAAGAGTATTTTAAAATAGGTATATGCACTATCAAAGTTCCCACCGGATACCAAGGAAATCCATCAAAAGGGAAAAATTCTCTAAGATATTCAACGCTTATCCAAGATATTGGAAACATGTATATGTTAAAATTGTATATCCTCTGAAGAAGATAAACGCTTCCAAACTGTAATATATCAACAGATATCAAAAAAACAAGAAAAAGAACTATCACCAAAAATATGCTCATATCACCAAATCTATACAATGTATAAAAAATCCAATAGTAACATAGGAAAGAATATAAAAATCCCACGCCAAGATAAAGACTAAGCTTGTTTTTCATTGTCCTTTACAAGGATTATTTGAAATAGTATCCAACCTATAAAAGCTGAAAAATATTGACTTACAAATCTCCAAAGTATTACAAAAAGTCCAAGTTCGTATGTGCTTAGATAGTTTTTAAATACATCAAGCCCGCCTATCTCCCCTACGCCAGCCCCACCAGGGGTAGGACTCATATATATTCCATATAAAAGTCCAAGCTGTCTTAGCACAGCCTTAAAAATATCCATGTTTTTGCCAAAGGCTTTCATGAGGATAGGAGCTATACATAGAAAGGATATATATAGCATAGTAGAATAAAAAAACGCCAAAAAGACACTACTCTTCTTTACCCTTAAAAATATCCTAAGTGTTGCAATATATTTTCTAATAGTATATTTTATGTTTAGTTTTCTCTTGTCGCTTAATATGTTGCTTTTAAAGAAAAGCTTGGCTAATATATATATTAAGACTCCAAGACCTATAGAAACTAAAAAGATTTTAAGCACATCTATGCCAAGGTTTGGCTTTTGATAAAGGTAAAAAGCGGTGATAGGAAAAGCCACAACGAAGAAAAACAAACCGGAAAGGGTTTTCATCGTAACTATGCTCATCGTTTTGTGAAGGTGAACTCCTTTTCTTTTTAACATATAAACACTCGCAAGTTCACCGCCTATATGTAACGGCGTAACGGTAGCTGCAAAGGTATTGATGAATGATATCATGTATCCATAGACCAAAGAATATCTAACGTTTAGGGCTTTTGACAGCGTAAGAAGTCTAAGTACATCAAAAGTTTGATATAAGAATGTAAAAACTAAAGCAAGTAGAATATAGCGTAGATTTAACTTATATATCACATCTATGGTGTACTTATTGAAAGTTTTATAAACTATATAGAATATACTAAGACCTACTATAAAAGTAAATAAAACAACAGCTTTTAAGACATGTTTCACAACATATGGCCCAGCTTGTTTTTCTTGGTATCAAGATATACTCTGTTGCATTCGTTGGGATTTATGGCTATAGGCACCCTCTCTACCACTTCAAGCCCATAACCTTTCAAAGCTACTATCTTACGCGGATTGTTGGTAAGAAGCCTTATCTTTTTTACACCTAAATCAAGAAGTATTTGAACACCCGTTCCATACTCTCTTAAATCTGCTGGAAAACCTATTTTTTCATTGGCTTCCACCGTATCATAGCCTTGCTCTTGCAAAGCATAAGCTTTTATCTTATTGGCTATACCTATACCTCTTCCTTCATGACCCTTTAAATACACGAGCACTCCTTTCCCTTCTTTTGCTATAGCCTCAAGAGCAGCCTCTAACTGAGACCTACAATCGCACCTTAAGGACCTAAACACGTCTCCGGTAAGACATTCTGAGTGAACTCTCACAAGCACAGCCTCATCTTCAGCCCATTCACCCATGGTAAGAGCTACCTGCTCTTCGCCGTTTAACTTGTTTCTATAAGCATGCACTTTAAAAAGCCCATAAGCGGTGGGTAAAGTAGCACTTGCCACCCTTTCTACGGTTCTATCCTTTTTCAATCTATATTTTATAAGGTCTTCTATAGTTATAATCTTTAAGTCAAAGGCTTTGGCAAAGGTTTGAAGTTCTGGAAGTCTTGCCATAGTGCCATCTTTATTCATAATTTCACATATCACTCCAGCAGGGTAAAGACCGGCAAGCTTTGCAAGGTCCACAGAAGCTTCCGTATGGCCAGCTCTTTCCAATACACCGCCATCTTTTGCTCTAATAGGAAAAATATGACCTGGTCTTATAAAATCAGAGGGTTTGGCACCTTCACTTATAGCAAGTTTTATAGTAGTGGCTCTATCAAAAGCTGAAATACCAGTGGTAGTACCGTGTTTAGGATGAGCGTCTATAGATACACAAAATGCTGTTCCCCTTGGGTCTGTGTTCATGCTTACCATAGGATGTAGTCCAAGCTCATCACACCTTTTCCCTTCTAAGGTTAAGCATATAAGACCTCTTCCGTGAGTGGCCATGAAGTTTATGGCTTCCGGTGTTATAAACTCAGCCGCCATAACCAAATCCCCCTCATTTTCCCGAGAAGGATCGTCCACCACTATCACCATTTTACCGTTTCTTATATCTTCAATAGCCTCTTCAATACTAGCAAACTCACTCATAATTTTAAATATATTCTAATTTTATCAAGTATGCTATGCTTTTAAAAGCATGAAAACTTCTT
>CAZTLC010000052.1:0-7382 GCA_964614295.1 uncultured Aquificaceae bacterium
TATAATATTAACTATGGAATCAAACTATGCAATAGTTTTCATCACAACACCTAAGGATAGGGCGAAGGATATTGCAAAGTTTATAATAGAGGAAAAGCTTGGGGCTTGTGTTAATATCTTAAACAATGTAGAATCTATATACTGGTGGCAAGGTAATATTGAAACATCAGAAGAGAGCCTTCTTATAGTAAAAACGTTGAAAGAAAAGATTGTGCTTTTGATAGAAAAGGTAAAGGCTATACATCCTTACTCGGTGCCAGAGATTATATCGGTGAATATAGAATCAGGTATAGAGTCCTACCTTGAATGGCTAGAGGACTCAATTAGATAGATAGTTTTGTTCAAACCATCTACTAAATATCTCCACCGCCCATACGTGATGTTTGTAAGCTTTTGAATTGCCATTTTCATACAAAAATCTTAAAAACTCTTCTTTGAAAAATCCATGCTCTTTGTTTATGGAAAACCAATATTGCAACATATCCTTTTTTTCCTTGTAAAGCCATTCTATAAATGGATAGGAAAATCCTTTTTTTCTCCTATAAACAATCTCCTCTGGTAGATATTTTGTAGCTATCTTTTTAAGAAGGTGCTTGTTTTCATTTGATATTCTAAGGCTTGGGTCTATATTTAAGATAAGCTCATGAAGTTCGTGGTCAAGCATAGGTGCTCTTAATTCTATAGAATGAGCCATCCCCATCTTATCTACCTTCATCATAAGCACTTCTCCTATCCACATATACATATCCAAAAAGTAATACCATATTGATATATGATGATGTTTAAAAGGCTCAAATCTATTTAAAAATACTTCAACCTGATTTGTTTCATAAGAAAAGCTTAAAAATCTTTGAAGTTCATCATCTGTAAAACACTCCCCTATACTTCTAAAAATAACTTCATCTTTTAGAGCTCTTCTTATAAATTCTTTTGATTTTGCAGTATTTTTATCAAGGGCTTCTAATATGAGCTCTTTAGACTCTTTTTTTAGGCTTTTATTAATATCTTCGTATTGTAAATATTTATAATACATATCATATCCAAAGAAGAGCTCGTCTGAACCCTCACCTGATAGTGCTACCTTTATACCGTTTTGTTTTATAAAAGATGATATGACATAGGTAGGCACTGTGGCAGGGTCATTTATAGGCTCATCTAAAAAATAAACTACTTCATCTATCTTTTCTATAAAATCTTTTGAGTTTATGATGATGGGATGATGATTTGAATCTATGAACTGAGAAACCTTCAAAGCCCAAGGAAGTTCGCTATATTGCTCATGCTCATCGTATCCTATAGAGAATGTGTTTATACGTCTATTAAACTTTTCTTTGGCAATTTTTGAATACAATGCGCTCACAAAGGAAGAGTCTATCCCTCCAGATAGCAAAGAAGCTACTTCTACATCTCCTACAAGCCTTAATTCTATAGATTCTATGAGTTTTTCTTCTATATCTTTTAGTATCTTTTCTTCGTTTTTATAGCTTTTAGAAATATGATTAAGTGGATTATAGTACTCTTTTATAAAAAGTCCATTTTTGTCTAAAATCCCAAAACAAGAGGGGGGAAGTTTGTATATACCTTCATAGATAGTTTTACCATAGGGGGCTAAGTACCTAAAATAATTTGCCATCGCTTCTTTATCTGGAAGCGGTTTTTTATCAAAGAATGTTAGAAGGGCTTTTATCTCAGAGGAGAATAAAAAGTTTCCTCCTATAAAAGTGTAATAAAAGGGCTTTTTACCAAATCTATCCCTTGCAAAGAAAAGGCTTTTGTTTTTAGCATCGTATATAGAGAAAGAAAACATACCTCTTAGCTTATCAAGGATTTCTATACCAAAGTATCTGTAAGCTTTTAAAAGCACTTCTGTATCAGAATGAGATGTAAAGCGTATTCCTCTTGATATAAGAAAATCCCTTATAGATTTAAAATTGTAAATCTCTCCGTTGAAAACGATGACATTTTGGGCCTCTTCGTCTATCATCGGTTGATTTCCCAAAGAAGATAGGTCTATGATGGAAAGTCTCCTGTGACCAAAGATTATATCTTCGTTTTGGTAAATTCCGTAGGCATCTGGTCCCCTATGAGCTATTTTATCTAAAGCTTTTTGAAAAAGGCTTATGTCTATAGGTTTATTACTATATTTTACAGCTCCCAATATACCACACATGTTATCTTTTGAAGTCTTTGGCTTTTAGTATGATATCTGTAAGGAAATCTATATCTACTTTCATAGAACCCCACACATTTTGAGAAAGCTCATCAAAACGTTTTCCGATAAGCTTAAGAGCCGTATTTACCAAAGTATCCTTATCGTTTACCCACTTCATAAGTCCTACATCTACCACATACTTATCGTAATGACTTATAAAGCTTCTGGTAGATATGACAGGGGTTCCAAAGTAGGTGGCTTCTAAGTTTATAGTGCCTCCTCCTCCTATAAAAAGTGATGCGTAGGCAAGAAGATGTTGAATCTTATACTTCTTTTCTAAGATGATGGCAAAGTCAAAAAGCCCTTTTAAAGGCTCTGCTTCGTATCTTGGAATTATAACGAATGTAGCATCTATTTTGTCTTTTAATTCTAAAAGCCCATCATACAAAAGACTATATTTTTTCATAACGTATGAGGCTTTAAACTCCTCTTCCCTTATTACTACTATGGGTTTATCAAGAGGTATCTTCATCACATCTTTTACATAGTTTATATCGGGCTTAAAATCGTAAAGCCATATTAAAGGGTCAATAAAATCATAGGTATAAACCTGGTCTTTCTCTAAGGCAAATCTATAAAATATCTCGTCTGGCACCACAAAAGGTTTTAAAGCTACGGTAGAAAGAGGAAGCGTAAGTCTTGCTTGAGGCAATGCCTTTTTAAAATCATGTTTATAATCAGATAAAGGTATATCGTAGAAGTTTACTATGGGTATTCCAAGTCCATAGGCAACTCTGTTAGCATCTACAGAGCATATACTTACCATGGTACTTGGATTGTATTTGTCTAGCAATTTTGCCATCTGAGACATCCTTTCTATGCTAGCATGAAGCTTCCCGTTTAAAGTCCCACCTCCAAACCCACCTATGATATGATAAGGTATATCTAACATGTCAAGAAGCTCTACTATCTCCTCATAGCCTTCTGATTTTCTTGTGGTGATAAGAAACTCCTCCCCTTTGCTTTTTATACGTTTTATCATAGGACTAAAAAATAGTGCAGCTTTAGGAGTTACTATATCAAACCATATCATTCAATTATTATAACAAAGCTCATCTTCTAAAGAGAATGTTTAGTAAAACAGTAAGGATTATGCTAAGGATTATAGAACTCACTATAGGGAAGTAAAGCGTAAAGTTGCCGTTTTTATAGATTATGTCTCCTGGAAGTCTTCCGATGGGAATATTTAATTTTCCGGATAATATTATTAAAAGCCCAATACCAATAAGTACAAGGCCAAATACGATAAAAAGTTTTCCAAATTCGTTCATAATTTTAATTCTATTGGATATCTACCTGTAAAGCAAGCATCACAAAAAGAATCTGGTTCTTGGACAGAGTTCATCAAGCCATCTAGCGATAGATATTTTAAAGAGTCTGCACCTATAAACTTTCTTATATCTTCTACAGACATATGACTTGCCATTAGCTCTTCTTTTGTGGGTGTGTCTATACCATAATAGCAAGGTCCTATCACAGGAGGGGATGCTATCCTCATATGTATTTCTTTAGCACCTGCTTCTTTTAGAAGATTTACTATGCGCTTTGAGGTAGTGCCTCTTACTATAGAATCATCTATTACTACGATGCTTTTACCCTTTACTATACCTTTGTTTGGATTTAGCTTCATCAAAACGCTTAAGTTTCTAATATCTTGAGAAGGTGCTATAAAAGTCCTTCCAATATAATGATTTCTTATAAGACCCATCTCATAAGGTATATTTTTGTACTGGCTATAGCCTATGGCTGCTGGCATACCAGAATCTGGTACTGGTATAACGATATCTGGAATTATATCATCTTCTTTGGCAAGCTCCATACCCATCCTTTTTCTTATGTTGTAAGGATATTCAGAGAAGATGAAACTATCTGGTCTTGCAAAGTATATATGCTCAAAGATGCACTTTTTAGTATTTAGGCTTTTAGTAAAAAAGTAAGTTCTTATACCATTTTCATCTACTATGTTAATCTCTCCTGGTTTTATCTCCCTCCAATAATCAGCTTCTATAATATCAAAAGCACAGCTCTCAGAGGCAAACACGATGGCATCTTTACGTCTTCCCATGAGAAGTGGTCTAAAGCCAAGAGGGTCTCTGGCGGCTATCAGCTTTCCATTTATTATCATAAGAATGCTATAAGCTCCCTCCACAAGCTTTAATACGCTTACTAAATAAGGTATTAGCTCTTCATCCAATATGTGAGACTCTATAGAACTGTCTTTTTCTACTATATCTAAAAGCCCCAAAAATACTTCGGTATCAGAAGAGCATTTTAGTTTTATGCCTTTACTTTCAAGCATGCGCCTTATAAAATGATAGTTTGTAAGATTGCCGTTGTGGGCTATCGCTACTTCTCCAAACTTAGAAGTCTCTCTTACGATGGGTTGTATGTTTTCAAAAGAATCATCTCCAGCGGTAGAATATCTAACATGAGATATAGCTACTTTTCCTTTTAAGCGTTTTATGTCATCTTTTGAAATGGCATCCAACACAAGGCCTTTGTTGGCTATCCTTGTAATCTTGCCATTGTCGTAAGAGCATATGCCAGCACTTTCTTGACCCCTATGCTGTAGCGCATATATGCCAAAGTAAGCAAAGGTTGCTAGTTTTGAAAAGCCAAGGTCTTCGTTTTCATTCAAATAAACGCCAAAAACACCACACATCAATTATAATATAAATGATTTTCAGGAAAAAGTTATGGCAAACTTTATAACTACCCTTAGAATATTTTGTGGTATCATAGCCTTTTGTTTTATAGTATCTTCTCACTATTTTTTGGCTTTGGTATTTTTTAGCATAGGAGCTATATCTGATTGGTTTGATGGGTCTGTGGCAAGAAGCAACAAATCTATAACGGAGTTTGGAAAAGTATATGACCCCTTTGCGGATAAGATTTTAGTTTTAACGGCGGTGATGGGGCTTTTGTACAAACATCTTTTAAACCCATATGCGGCAACATTTTTGATGATAAGGGAGCTAACCATCTCTTTTTTAAGGAGTATAGCAAAGAACAAGGATAGAGGTGCGATATTGAGCGGCAAGATAAAAGCTTTCTTTGAGATGCTTAGTATCATTGTCATACTTCTTGGGTTTGTTAAAATTGGTAATATACTTTTTGATATAGGACTTTTCTTTGCTTATTTCTCTTTGTATGGTTATCTAAAAAGGTGGTTTTATGAGTGATATTTTGGAAGTTTTTGGTAAAAAGCACACCGCACACGGTCTAAATTTTTACCTTACTCACTTTGACCTTTTGGCAAAGTGTTTAGACAAAGACCATTACGCTTTTCTGGTGGGAGGATATGTAAGAGATAGGATATTGGGAAAACCTATTTCAAATAGTGTAGATGTGGATATCATCACTACGCAAGAGCCTATAGAACTTGTAAAGAGATTTAAAGAGCTTCTTTTTAAAACATATGGTATAGAGGCGGATATCTTTGAGTTTGAGAAGAAGGAATCCTGGATAAAAAGGAACAAAATAGCCACCATCATCTTTAAAGAGGGGGATTTTAGATACAGATTTGATATAGCTATATTGGATGCGGGGATAAAGGGCTTTTTGGGTCTAAGACCATCACCTTCTCAATGGGAAAACATACTTGAAAAGGATTTAAAAGATAGAGATTTTACTTGCAATGCTATTGCGGTAAACTTAGACGATGTGTTGTCTATAGGAGCACAACAGACAATCCTTTTTGACCCTACAGGTGGTATAAAGGATTTAGAGAATGGGCTTATAAGACCTATCTCTTACGAAAATCTTAAAAAAGACCCCATAAGACTTTTAAGGGGAGTAAGGATAGCCAATGAGCTTGATTTTGATTTAGAAAAGGGCTTTATAGATTTTCTAAAAGAAAATCACAAACTTATAAAAACTAGTGCTAAAGAGAGGATAGCGATAGAATTTTTCAAGCTTTTAAGATTAAAAGACTCTTTTAAGGGAATGGAATTACTTTTTGAAACAGATGCCATATATAGCATAATCCCATACTTAGAGGATATAAAAAAAGTAAAAAACCAAGGGCATCATCATATATATCCTCTTGATAAGCATACACTCAAAGTTTACGAGTATACAGATAAGATGTTGGAAAGCTATATACCTTCAAAGCAGGAAATCTTATTTGATGAGAAACTTTTAGATTTTATTAAAAGCCAGATACCAACCTATAACTTTTTAGGGGAGTTTGGTACAAAAGAGGCTATAAAACTAAGCGCTTTGTTGCACGATATAGGAAAACCTCATACCATGAAAATAACTGAAGATGGAACCATCACCTTCTATGAGCACGATAAGGTAGGAGAAGAGCTTGTGGCTAAGATATCAAAGGAGCTTGCCTTTGGTGAAGAGCTTTCAAGATTTTTACAAAAGATGGTAAGGATGCATCTTAGGATATTTTATTTAAGAGAATCTTTAGAATCCCTAACCCCAAGAGCTTATGGTAAACTCTTACGGGAAGTAGAAGATGATATATATCCTCTTATGATACTAACTATAGCGGATGCGATGGGTTCTAACGATGATGAGCCTACTATGAGAGCTTTAGAAAAAACTATTAAAAATATCATAGATTTTAAGACAAAAAATGCACCAAAACCTATAGAACCTCTTTTGAGCGGCAAAGAGATAATGGATATATTAAACATACCAGAGGGTAAAACTGTTGGGCTTTTAAAAAATAAACTCTTAGACCTTCAATACGAAGGGGCTATAAAAACCAAAGAAGAGGCTATAGAATGGCTCAAAAACGGAGGTAAAACCCTTTTATGAAACTTTGGGATTTGTATGAAGGTAAAGACTATAAGATAAATCCTACCTTAGACAGGATATTAAAAGCAAGAGACTATATAGGAAACCCAGAAAAACATTATAAATCAATCATAGTGGGTGGCACCAACGGTAAGGGTTCTACCTGTGCTTTTCTAAACTATCTTCTAATAGAGCATGGCCTTAACACTGGATGGTTTGTATCGCCCCATCTTGTAAAAGAAAATGAAAGATTAAGGACAAACAACAATCTTATAACCGATGAAGAATTAGAATACTATGTTAAAAGCCTAAAACCTGTGTTTGAAAAGTTTGAGCTAACGTATTTTGAAGCCATAACTCTCATTGGGCTTTTGTATTTTAAAGACAAGAATGTAGATATAGTGGTATGGGAAGTGGG
>CAZTLC010000053.1:0-7113 GCA_964614295.1 uncultured Aquificaceae bacterium
TCTATCCCAAATATTTCAACTGTTTTCCTATATCTTAAAAGCAAATTATATGGATTTATTAAACTTTGATAAATTAAGATTATAAGAACAGCCAAAAATGATTGACTTTTTATATAGATATGCTATAATAATAGGCTATTAAGTTTTATAGAATGGAGGCAATATGGATACTGTGAAGACTATAAGGCCAAAGCCAGAGGATATCAAAAGAGAATACTGGATAATAGACGCTAAGGACATGGTACTTGGAAGATTGGCGGCAAAGTGTGCTAGCATTTTAAGAGGGAAACACAAACCTATTTATCAACCAGATATGGATTGTGGAGATTTTGTGATAGTGGTAAATTCAAAGCTTGTAAAAACCACCGGAAATAAACTAAGAGACAAAATATATCAATTTCATACAAATCATCCAGGCGGTCTAAAAGAAAAGTCTTTGGGTTTTATGTTGGAGACAAACCCAAATCAAGTTATCATGTTGGCGGTAAAGAGGATGTTGCCTAAGAATAGACTAGGTCATAGGCTTTTAAAAAGGTTAAAAGTTTATGAAACCGACAAACATCCTCACCAGGCTCAAAATCCAAAACCTCTTAAGTAAAGGAGCAAAGTATGGCAGTAGTTAGAAATTTTAAAGTCTTAGAAGATAACTCTTATCACGGAGTAGGTAAGAGAAAAGATAGCATCGCAAGGGTATGGCTTGTTAAAAATGCTTCTGGATTTATAGTAAAAGCTAAAGACTCTCAAAAAGAAAGCGATATGAGAGAATACCTTCAAAGGGATAGCTCTTTTGCCAAGGTGCTTATGCCTTTTAATCTCACCAACACAAACGGAAAGTTTGGGGTTTATGCGATAACAAACGGTGGTGGGCTATCAGCGCAAGCAGAAGCTATCATGTATGGTATAGCAAGGGCATTGGTGGCTTACAATCCAAACTTTAGAACAACCCTCAAAAGGGCAGGGCTTCTCAAGGTGGATGCTCGTATCAAAGAACGTAAGAAATATGGTAAGATGGGTGCTCGTGCCAAATTTAGATGGAGCAAGAGATAATAAAGGTTGGTATAGCTGGTTTTACTGGCTATACCGGTCTTGAGCTTTTAAGGATACTATCAAAACATCCTAAGATAAAAATAACTTCTCTTTCTTCCACTACACATTATGATAAATATCTATACGATGTGTTGGGATTTAGCAATATAGAAAATATAAAAATCACAAAAGAGCTTGACGATGTAGATGTAGTGTTTTTAGCCCTTCCTCATGAAGGTTCTTTAGAACAAGTGCCTTTTTATGCCTCTAAAAATGTAAAAGTTATAGACCTCTCTGGAGCTTTTAGATTAAAAGATAAAGATGTATTTAAAGAGTATTACGGTTTAGAATATAAGAAAGAGCATGAGCCTATCCTTCAAAAAGTGGTTTATGGTCTTCCGGAGCTTTTTAGAGAAGATATTAAAAAAGCAAGTATTATATCAAACCCAGGATGCTATCCCACCGCTGTTATATTAGGAGTTTTGCCCGTTGTAAAAAAACTCTCTTACAAAAAGCCTATAACGGTAAACGCTGTATCTGGGGTTTCTGGAGCTGGCGCTAAGTTAAAGCAGGAGTTTCACTTTCCTCACATGGAACAAAATGCTTTTTATTATGCTATAGGAAAACATAGACATACGCCTGAGATGTCTTTGTATCTTGGGATAGATGTACAGTTTAGTCCTATGGTGATACCTGCTTCAAGGGGAATGATAGCAAATATAAAGCTTTTTGATATAGAAGATTTAGATTTTAAAAGCCTTTATGAAGAGTTTTACAAAGATGAACCCTTCATAAAGATTGTTGATAAACCCCCTCATACCAAATGGACTATTGGTACCAATATGTGCTATATATATTTTTATTATCATAAAAGCCTAAAAACCCTTGAGGTAATAAGCGCTATAGACAATCTCGGTAAAGGGGCATCCTCTCAAGCTGTTCAAAACATGAACATCATGTTTGGTTTAGAAGAGACCCTTGGACTAGATACTTTCCCTGTGATACCTTGAAAGCTCTACCTATTTTTGCTATCTTATACCATAAAGATTACGAAAAAAATCTATACGTTGCCATAGAAAAGTTAAACGATTTTGGAGGATTTTGTGTATCAGAGCACTTTTACTTTGAAAACCTTCAAAAGTATTACTCAAAAGAGATGGGTAGCCCTCTTTTTAAAGTCTACCTTTATGCTAAAAATCTTTTTGAAGATACAGACATACTAAATCTAAAACTAAAAACAATGGATATAGAAAAGGCCTTAAGCCTAGACTCAAAAAGAACTGTAAACATAGACCCAGGCTATATAAACGAGCAACATCTCATATTAGCCTCTTCAAAAGAAAGGGGCGCTAGGATTCACATAGGTAAAAACATCTTTTTAGAGATGGAATACATCTACATCTTCAAAGATTTTAAACCTTTTTACTGGACTTATCAAGATTATAGATATCAAACTGTTAAAACATTTTTTAAAATGGCGAGGGAACATTATCTTAGACTCATTTAGATTTTTTGTAAAGGGCGTAGAAGTTTCCCTGTTTTTTAATAAGCTCTTCAAAAGTTCCTTCTTCTAATATCCTTCCGTCTTCTATATAAAGAATCTTGTTGCAATTTGCTATGTTTGAGAGCCTATGAGCTACTATGAGAATCGTTTTATCTTTAAAAGCCTCAAAAATATTTGATATAACCTGCTGTTCTGTATGGACATCTAAAGCGGAGGTTATCTCATCCAAAAGAAGTATATCTGGATTTGTTAAAAATATCCTTGCTATGGCTATTCTTTGTCTTTCGCCTCCTGAAACTGTATATCCGTATTCTCCAAGCACCGTATCCAAACCATTTTTTAGTTTTAGCAAAAACTCTGCCTTTGCAAGTTTTAAAGCTTTTAAGATAAGCTCATCAGAAGCTTTTGGATTTGCTATTAGAAGGTTGTTTCTCACAGTATCGTTAAATATAAAAATATGTTGAGAGGCAAAGGCTATCTTAGACCTTAAAGACTTGTTTATGATATCTTCTAATGGTATATTCTTTACAAATACATCACCTTTGTAGCTAACAAGCTTTGGCAGGATATCAAGGAGTGTTGATTTACCAGCACCGGTGGGACCTACTATACCTATTTTATCCCCTGGATTTATGACAAGGTTTATATCTTTTAAAATCTCTTTTGAATCTACTATGATATATACATTTTTCATGCTTATGGGTACCAGTAAAGAGTCTATATCTATATGACCGTCTTTTTCTTTGGCAAGAGATAGCATCTCTTGGACTCTTTTTACAAGTGGAATGGAAGAGCGCATATTCATAAATCCTTTTTGGGTTTCCATGATGGGCATCTGTATGAGCAAAAGGGCTGTGATGTAAGATATAAAGTTTCCTGGAGTAGTATAACCATGTACTATCCTGTAGCCTCCGTATAAGAGCACCAAACCAAAGACTACGTATCCGGTGGTTTGATTGAATATGGAGTTCATCACCGTATAAAATATGGTTTTTATACCCGCTTTAAAAAGATTTTTATTGGCTTCTATAAACCTCTCTAAAAATGTTTTCTCTGCACCAAAAACCTTTACATTTTCTATACCACTTATAAGCTGTGTTACATGTTGGTTGATGATACCAAGTCTTTCTTGGTTTAGTTTTACATATTTAGCTTTTTTACTACCGAAGTACTTTACCGAATATGAGATGACGGGAAATGCAAATATGATGATGATAGTAAGGTATATATCTCTATATACCAACACTCCTAAGAGAAGCAATACTGTTATAGGCTCTTTTATAAGGGATAGCATGTAATCTATAAGTATGTTTTTTATAGCGTTTATATCGTTGTTGAATCTGCTTATTATATCACCGCTTGGATGGTTTATGAAAAAATCTACCTTTGAATATAGCAAAGCTTCAAACATCTTTTCCCTAAAATCCATTAAAAGCTTTTCAGATACCATATTCATGAGGAAGTTCCTTAGGAAAAACCCAATCTGGATAACAACTGCTGCCCCCGCAAAAAGATAGAGTATCATGTAGAGTTTGTTAGCTTCTTTTAGTATGAAAACATCATCCATTATCCTTTTGACAAGATAAGTCATAAAAGATGTACCAAGACCTTCTAATATAGAACCAAATATTACGAGCCCTACCAAAGCCCAGTAAGGCTTTAGATTAGATAGAAGCCATTTTATTTGATTCATCAAATATCAAGTGCATTATAGCCTTTTGTGTATGAAGTCTGTTTTCTGCTTGATTGAAGATAAAATCCGCATGTCTTTCAAAAACATCTCTTGTGATTTCTTGTCCTTTTTTTGCTGGAAGACAGTGCATAACCCTTACATCTTTTTTGGCGTAAGATAAAAGTGTATCGTTTACCTGATAATCTTTTAATAGATTTATCTTTTGCTCTTTTGAGCCTTCATCGTTCATAGAAATCCATACATCTGTATATATCACATCTTTATCCTTTGCTGCTTCTTTAGGATTGTGCTCTATACTTATATGTGCCCCTGTTTTTTTTGAAAGCTCTAAGGCTCTTTTTAGATTTTCTTCGTCTGGCATAAGCTCTTTTGGTGTAGAGATGGTAAGGTTTAATCCAAACAAAGCGAAGGCTGATATAAGAGCATTTGCCATATTGTTACCATCGCCTATGTATAGAACTTTTATATGTTTTGTCTTTTCTTTAAAAGCCTCAAACAATGTAAAAACATCGGATAAAGCCTGACATGGATGTGTATAATCTGTAAGGGCATTTATAACAGGCACGGTTGAATATTTTGCAAACTCCTGAAGCCATTGATGAGAACCAGTCCTTATCACTACACCGTCCACATAGCGAGACAAGGTTCTGGCGCTATCCGAAGCTTCTTCACCCCTTGATACTTGAAGGCTTGATTCTTGTAAAAAGATAGGGTTTCCACCAAGCTCTCTTATACCCACTTCAAAGGATACTCTTGTTCTGGTGGAAGGTTTACTAAAAAGAAGGGCTATGTTTAGGTTTTGCAGGCTTTTAGGATTAAAGTTGTTGTATTTAAAATCAAAAGACAAATCTATGATACGTTTTCCTTCTTCAAAGGATATATCAAATACATCCAAAAAATGGCTTTTCATATATCTATTATAACCTAATTTATACGCCTGTAAACATCCTTATTATATCGCTAAGTATTGCTATAGCTGAAAGGGATACTACAAAGGCGATACCTATCTTTTGCCAGTATTCTTTAAACTTCTCCGATAGGGGTTTCCTTATGATGGTTTCTATTAGGAAAAGCACTATGAGACCACCGTCTAACATAGGTATAGGAAGGATGTTTATTATAGCAAGCTGCAAAGATACAAAAGCCATGAAACCAAGAAACTCACCAACTCCTCCTTCCGCTGCTTGACCAGACATCTTAGCTATACTAATGGGACCGCTTAGATTTAAAAAAGATGCATGCATCGTTACAAGAGCTTTTATAGATTCTATACTAAGTATAGTTAAATCTTTAATCTTTTTAACAGCTTCAGACATAGCTTCGTTTATGGGATATCTTTTTAACACATATTTGGTTTCCGGAAAAACCCCTATATAATACTCTTTTGCCTTTGCTGAATACTTTGGAACCACGTATTTCACCAAAAGATTTTTATCTCTTTCTATCACAAGCGTTATAGGGTGTCCATCATCTTTTCTCATATACTCTGACAACTGATACCAGCTTTTTATAGGCATACCGTTTATTGCAAGAATTTTATCCTTTGGTTTTAAGCCTATCTGATAGGCTGGGGAATTTTTTAAAATACCTCCTACTATCGGTGGTATCTCTGGTAGCATTCCTATAGAATCTTGGTTTAATATCTTGCCGATGGCTATACTTGAAGTATATATATGTCCATCTCTTTCAAAAACCATTTTTGAAGTTTTACCTACAGCCTTTATTTCTGCTACATAAAGAGACTTCCAACTTTTTATGGATACATTGTCTATTTGTAGTATAGTATCTCCTGGTCTTATGCCAGCTTTGTAGAAGGGGGATTTTTTTGATACGTAGCCCACTTTTACAGGTTCATCTATATAAGCTGGCTGATGAATGCCTATGTAGAAAGATAATGTAAAGGCTATAAAGGCTATAACAAGGTTGAAAAAAGGACCAGCAGCGGCTATTAAGATTTTTTGCCAAGGGGCTTTTGAAGAGAAAGCTCTTGAATCTTTCACATCCTCTTCTTCACCGTAGAGCTTTACATATCCTCCCATTGGAATATAGGCTATTTGATACTCCGTTTCCCCTATCTTTTTCTTAAAGATTGGTGTCCCAAAACCCACAGAAAACACTTCTACTTTTACACCAAAAAGCTTAGCCACTATGAAATGACCAAATTCATGAAATACTATTAAAATGCTTATTAATATTAAAAACGCCAAAACTGTATGTATCATCAAGCCCTCGCTATGCTAACTATTACCTCTCTTTCTCTTGGTCCATCAAACTCTGCCAAAAATATAGCTTCCCATCTTCCTAACATAAGCTTACCTTCTAATATAGGCACTATCCTTGAATTTCCTATGATGGATGATTTGATATGAGCGGCAGCATTCCCTTCCATGTGAGCGTATCCGTTTGTCCAAGGTACAAGCTTTTCTAACGTGTTTAAAATATCTTTTACTACATCTGGGTCTGCTCCCTCATTTATAAAAACTGCAGCGGTTGTATGTGGTACATACACTATACAAAGCCCATTTTCCACAGAGGAGGCTTCTACTATCTCCCTTACCCTTTGGGTAATGTTTACCACTGATGTGTGTTTTGCAGTTTTTACTTTGATTCTTTCTATCATATTTTTATTTTACCACACTTAAGCTCTTTTGCTTTTAAAGAAATCTTTTAAAATATCCTCAAAAAACTTATTTTTTCTATACTCCCACCTTACTTTTGTATCAAAGCGTTCCAACATATTTATATTGCTAATAACAGCGCCGTTTTTTTCATCCAAAGAGAAGAAGTAAACTTTTTCTATCCGGGATAATACTATAGCGTAAGCACACATAGGACAAGGTTCTAAGCTAACATAGAGATTGCATCCATCCAATCTTTTCTCGTTAAGATG
>CAZTLC010000054.1:0-6978 GCA_964614295.1 uncultured Aquificaceae bacterium
TTAAAATAGAAGTTCAAGAAAATGTTAACGCAGAAGATGTGAAAGAGATAGTGGAAAATTGTAAAACTGGAAGGTGCGATTGCATGTCTCAAGAGGTAAAGGCAAGGGTAAGTTTTATGGATTTTAGGATAGAAAACGGAAAACCCGTAATAGAGATAAAAGGTGATATCAAGGAAGAAGATATCAAACAAGCGATGGAAAAGTCTCAAAAATGTTGTAACATATGCTAACAGAAAAAGAGTTACAATTTATATTCTATGCTCTCTCTGATGAGATAAGGCTAAAAATAATAAAGCTTATTATAGAACACGGTGAACTTTGTGTGTGTAATTTCATGAGATACTTTAACATGTCACAACCTCGCATATCTTTTCATCTTAGAATTTTAAAAGATGCTAATATATTAAAAGCTAGAAAACAAGGACAGTGGATGTACTATTCTTTAAACGAGGACAACGATATCTTAAAGCTTTTAAAAGATGTGATAAGAGAAAGCATCAGCATAGAAGAAAAAAGAGGGATTTACTGTGAAACATAAAATAGCTTTTACATGCACAGGAAACTCATGTAGGTCACAGATGGCAAAAGGATACGCCAAACATTTTGCCAAACTTTATTCAAAAGATATACAAGTATATTCAGCGGGCACAAACCCAGCTAAAGAGATACACCCTTTAGCTATAGAGGTGATGAAAGAAGATGGTATAGACATATCAAATCAACACCCTAAATCTTTAGACGATATTCCCCTTGATGAACTCAATCTTTATGTAACACTATGTGAAGATGCCAACGAACAATGTCCAAATATACCAGGCCTAAAGCATATACATTTTGGGGTTGAAGACCCAGCAAAATCAAACGATATAACACTATTTAAAGGTGCAAGAGATAAAATAAAAAAGTTTGTAAAGGAACTTATAAATGAGCTATAGATTTTTAAAATACATAATAGTTTTGATAGCTTTTAAAAGCGCTTTTTCATTGACTTTAAAAGAGGCTATAAACCTCGCTAAGACACAAAACCCTTCTATTTTAAAAGCCAAAAACAACATAAAAATCGCCAAAGAAAAACATTATCAAAGTATAGCTTCAAAATTTGGTGAAGTGGACTTATCAGCGGGCTTATCAAAATTCAACACCCCAAGACTTCTAATCCCCTTTGCACCCACACTACCACTTACACCATCTAAGATACCGCCATCCGCTTATAATATCACTACCACATCTATATCTTACACACTTCCTATATTTACAGGTTTTAAGCTTTTAAAAAATATAAACATTACAAATTTATCCAAGGAAATCGCACAAGACTCCTATCAACTTACAAAAAGACAGATAATATTCAACGTATATTCTATATACCTTACAGGGCTTACCCTCAAAAAAGAACTTGAAGCTGAAGAAAAAAGATATGAAGCTCTAAAAAAACTATACAACGATGTAAGCTTAGGGGTGAAGATAGGAAAATTTGCACCTGTAGATTTGATGAAAGTTCAATATGAGTTAGAACTAACTAAAGCTAATATAAAGAGCATAGAAGAACAGATAGAAGCTACAAAAGGTGCATTAAATACTTTAACAGGTATAAACAATACAAAATGGCACTTTGAATCAGTAGATATACCTGATAAGAAATTTCCATCTATCAGCGAACTATATAAAATAGCAATTCAAAATAGATACGAGATGAAGCTCATTAAAAACCAAGAGAAGATAGCCAAAGAAAAACTTTTTATAGCAAAGTCTTCTTATCTTCCAAATGTATACTTTAACTATACATATCAAAAAATAATTGGTGGTGGAGCTGAAGAACCCCAATGGAGTTATAGTCTTTTTGCTAGCATGCCGTTGTTTGATTTTGGTAAAAGATATTTTGATATAATATCTTCTAACGAAGAATATTTAAACACAAAGCAAGACTATAAACAAACGCTTTTTGATATAAAAAAGCAAGTTTTAGACGCCTATACAAAGCTACAATCCGCAAAGGCAAACCTCTTGGCATCCTATAAAGCCGAGTCTTATGCGGAAGAGGTGATGAGAATAGAAGAACTAAAATATAAAACTGGTGCAGGAGATATGTATGATACCCTTATCGCTATATCAAACTTTTTTAATTCATTGGCAAATGTATATAGGAACAAGTATCAGGTTATGCTTATGGAAAAGTATTTGGAATACACATTGGGAGAAAAGCTATGAAATCTAAAGCTATTGGAATCTTAATAGGAATAGCCCTAGTAGTTTTGGCAATTTATTCATTTATAGAAAGAAAAGAGTATGTAGAAAGTGAAAAGGCGGCAAAAGCATATCCTGTAGTGCTAAAAGAGGCTTATACCAAGAGCGGAAGTCTGAAAGATTCTCAAATATTTTTAGGTAAATTTGAACCACGAAACCAAGCTACTATAGCATCAAGGGTAAGTGCATATGTTTTATATATAGCTAAAGAGGGAACAAAAGTGAAAAAAGGAGATTTGCTTGTAAAACTTGATGAAAATGATATACTATCAAATATAAACGCTATAGAGAATAATAAAAAGGCTCTTGATTTTCAAAGAAAATCGTTGGAAGAAAATCTAAAATCTTTAAAAGTATCTTATGAAAATCAAGAAAAAATCTTTAAAAGAGATAAGATACTCTATGAAAATAAAGCTATATCAGAAGAAGCCTACGAAAAATCTCAAGATGCTTACGCCAGGGCTTACTCATCTTACAAAGGCGCTATAGAACAAATAAATGCTATAGAAAATCAAATGAATGCTCTAAGCTCACAAGCAAACGCTTTAGAAGATTCACTAAACTACACCACCATAAGAGCACCCTTTGATGGGATAGTATCCAAAAGATATCTCAAGGTTGGAAACTTAGCCACTCCAGGCAAACCTCTTCTTGATTTGGAAGGCACAGGAAATATCTATGAAGTATATGTGGATATACCAGAAAATATACTGCCCTTTATAAAAGTGGGAGACAAAGAAAAAATAACGCTAAACGGTAAATCTCAAGATGCCATAGTAGAAACTATCATACCAAAAGCCCAAAACAATCTTATAAGTGTCAAGCTTTTAACAAAAGAAAATACAATAGGAGCCATCCCAGACATGTATATAAAAACTAAGATATACACTAAAGAATGCAACGGTACTCTCATACCGGTAAATGCTGTAAATCATACCACCAACGGATATTACGCATTAGAGGTATCCAACAACATGGTTCACTGGGTAAAATTTAATCCCATAGCAAGAAATGAAGATTATTTTTGCACAAAGGATATACCGCCAAACATAACCCTTGGGCTTGCCAATAGGTCAGAGATGCTCTCTATACAAGATGGACGTGAGGTAAAACTAGTAAAATGATGGAATTTTATATAAAAAGACCACACTTGGTTTTTTCTGTCTTAGTAATTGCTATCTTTTTGGGAATTGTTGGATATTTCTATCTACCAAGGGATTTGTTCCCACCGTCCGATAGACCGCAAGTAGCAGTAGTTACAGTGGAACCAGGTGCATCCGCTAAATATGTAGCAGACCATGTGAGCTCAGTTATAGAGCGTGAGCTCTACACAATAGATGGGGTTAGAAGAGTATATTCCGTATCTCAAGATGGGCTTTCTGTGGTTACAGCGGAGTTTCACTACGGTAAAGATATAGGACAAGCTGAAACAGATGTAGCAAACTCCATTACAAAAATAAGAAATTTACTACCATCAGACATACAAGAACCAGCTATATATGAAATCACTTCTTATACACCACCCGTAGTAGTTTTAGGGGTATGGCCAAAGAAAGGTTCAAACTTATCTTTAGCAGATGTCAGATACATAGCAGACAACTATATAAAACCAGCACTTTTAAGAACAGGTGTGGTTTCAAATGTAGATGTATTTGGAGGTTATCAAAAGGAGATAGAAGTTCAAATTGACCCCACAAAACTTGCCACATACAACCTTACGCCCTCTGACATAATAAATGCGGTTAAGTTTGCCAACAAAGATGTCCCGATGGGTATCATCTTAAATTCAAAATCCCAATATGTTTTTAAACTAAAAACAGAAGCTAAAACCTTAGACCAGATAGCTCATATATATATAACGCCAAATATTATGCTTAAAGATGTAGCTACCGTAAAATATGCCATACAAGACCCTAGGTCTTTGTATAGAGCAAACGGACATCAAGCTATCGCCTTAGCTATAGAACGGCCATATGGAGGTGCAGCGCTAACAACCATAGATGACGTTAACAAGCTTTTGCCAAAGCTAAAAAATGAATTTCCTCAATTAAACATACAGATAGCTGATACCCAACAAAGACTCATAGAACTTTCTAACGACAACATGCTTGGAGCTCTAAGAGATGCCATTATATTTACATCATTGGTAATATTCATATTTTTAGCAGACCTTAGAATGACTCTAATATCAGCTATGTCTATACCATTTGTCTACGCTGCTACCATAGGTGTGATGTGGATACTTGGAATAGAATTCAACATTGTGACACTTACAGCCATAATACTTGCCCTTGGTATGCTAGTGGATGATGCTATAGTCATACTAGAAAACATTGAAAGACACTATGTAGAATTAAAAGAAAATCCTTTACAAGCTGCCATAAACGGCACTAAAGAAGTGATGTTAGTGGTATTTGCCGGTACTCTTTCTACTTCTATTGTGCTTTTACCACTATTATTTGTAGGAAGCTATCCAGAAAGAATATTTAGGCCTTTGGCTGGCACCCTCATAATAGCCATAATAGCATCTTATATAGTATCTATAACCTTTATCCCTATAGTTAGTATGAGATTTTTAAAGCATGAAACAAAAAAAATGAGATTTGAAGAAATTATAAACAATATAGTGGAGAAAATACTAACTCCTCTCAAGAATTTTTATACATCCTGGAATTTATTAATGATAAACAACAAAATAGCTATGAGAATTTTTATGATTTTAGCCATACTACTCTTTGTGGTCTCTTTACGTGATATATTACCTCTTGAAGGAAGAGATTTAATGCCTCCTATGGATACTGGTATCGCTATAGGAAAAATCACTTTTTACCCTAATACATCAATCTACAAAGTAAACGATGAGGTAAAAAAGATAGAAAAATATATATATAGCCTTAAATCAGAAGGAAAACCTGTAACAGAGACGATATCTACAGCTATCGGAACAGAACCTGGAGTTTTCACAGTAGGCGGTGGGACTCCTTACCAAGCCACCATGACAATTCACTTTATAAACAGATTCAAGCGCCACAAAACACTTTGGGATTTAGAACATGAGATAAGAGAGTACATCCATACACTTCCAGATATACAATACGCCAATGTTTACGACTACGGGGCTACTGCGGTATCTTCTATCAGTGCCAATTTTGATACAACACTTTTTAGTCCATCATTAGAGGACTTAAACAAAGCGGGAAACGAGATACTAAAAGCTGTAGCAAAAACCAAAGGACTTAAATCATATTCTCGTTCTTGGACTATGGATGCCCTTGAATACGATTTTAAGATAGATAAACAAAAATGCGCCTTTTACCATATCACTCCTTTTGCAGTGGCATCACAAGTAGCTCAAGGACTTAGCGGTGTAGTATCTTCCGTGTTTACAGTACCCAATCAAACCGGATATCTTATAAGGGTTATCTCCTATAAAACAGATAGGAATAAGATAGATAAGTTTAAGTCTTATCCTATTAAAACCCCTGTAGGTTTCGTACCTCTTGAAGCTTTTGGAACATTCGTTGTAAGTCATCAACCCACACTTATTACAAGACAAGCAATGGAATACACTTTAGACATATACGGTTATAGAGCACAATACCCTATTACACATATAATGGATAGTTTTGATAAAGAGATGAAAAAACTACACATTAAATTGCCTCCAGATGTAAAGCTTGAACAAACTGGAGATATATCTATGATGACAGATTCAATGGGAAGAATGGCAAAGGCAATAGGGATAGGGATAGTCCTTCTTTACCTTATCCTCGTACCTACATTCGGTTCTTGGCGCTCTCCTTTGGCTATCATACTGGCCATACCTCTTGGAGCTATAGGTGGGGCTTGGGCACTTTTAATAATGAATAAACACGGCTCTTTGCCAGCTATCATGGGTTTTGTGCTTTTAGGAAGTATTATAATTAAAAACTCTATACTACTTATAGATTTCATACAAGCTCGTGAAAATGAGGGTATGAATCTAAAAGAAGCCATAAAAGAGAGCATCAGACTTAGAACAAGGCCTGTTTTAATGACAGCCTTTGGAACAGCAGTTGGTATGATACCAATCGCTCTTGAATGGGCTATAGGACTTGAAAGGTTAGCTCCATTGGCAGCTGTTGCTATAGGCGGTCTACTATTGGGAACATTTCTAAGTTTAGTATATGTACCGACATTTTATTATCTTTTATCAAGTAAAGGTAATAAAAAATGAAACCTAAAACAGTCCTTGCTTTAAATAGTTTTCTTTGCGTACTAGCACTATTAGAAAGTTTTAATATAAATATAAGAGAAAGGGTGTTTGATTATATAAGGATAGTAAATTATGATATTGGATATATATTTTTAGGTATTTACATCATACCAATTTTGATTATTTTTATGAATATAAAAGATAAAACTCCGCCAATGAGAGTTTTTCTCGGGACAATAGGCCTCATAATGAGTATTTTTATATCTATCTCAAAAGCTGATAAACTTGGAGACTTTATCATAAAATATCATCCTTACATATATATACTTCCTTTATTTATAATATCTATTAGTTTAAAAGCTTTTAATAAAAAATTGGCAATAATAGGTATTTTGATAACTGTTTTATGCACTACCTTGTTGATAAAATATTTAGGATATCCACATCATCTACGCATAAATTTCAACAACTTCTATACAATATTGATAATATTATATATATTAATCATCATAACCCAAATACTCTATATAAGAATCAAG
>CAZTLC010000055.1:0-6946 GCA_964614295.1 uncultured Aquificaceae bacterium
CTATTTTGACCTTATAAGCGTTCTTATTCATAGAGGTATTGAAGAGGGTATAATAAAGGGAGATTTGAATGTAGAGGAGGCTGCTTTTACATTTTTAGGGCTTTTGCAATCAAGGGTATTTATATGGTTTTTAAGAAGAAAGGTAGCATAATAAAAGATAGAAAAACATTGAAGATGCTATTTGAGGAGGGAATCCTTTGCAAACCACAAGGCACTGCGTAGTTCATGGTCACTTTTACCAGCCTATTAGAATTAGCCCTTCTTTGGGTGAGATTGACTTAGAACTTTCTGCTTACCCTTATGAAAACTGGAATGAGAGGATATTAAGAGAGTGTTATCTTCCCAATGCTTACGCCCATATAAAAGAAGATGATTTGGTAATAGATATAGTAAACAATTATCAAAGTATAAGCTTTAATATAGGCTATACACTCCTTAGCTGGTTTGAGAAAAACGCCCCTTATCTATTGGATATTCTTAAGAAAAGCTCAGAAAACGCAGTTGCTCTTAGTTTTAACCATACCATTCTTCCTTTGGACCAAAGACTTGATAAAGAGATACAAGTGTATTGGGGAATTAAAACCCATCAATATTATTTTGGTGTTAAACCAAAGGGTATGTGGTTGCCAGAATGTGCTGTGGATTATGAGACATTGGAAGTGTTTAAGGCTTTTGGTATAGAATATGTAATACTAGCTCCTCATCAAGTATCAAACAAAACTTCCAAGAACTACGGTCATATAAAGTTAAAAAACGATAGTATAAAGGTTTTTATATATGATGGTATAATATCTGCCAAGCTTTCCTTTGAGGATTTGTTGACAGATGTAAGAAGATTGTTAGATGCTTTTAAGCAATCTGGAGATAGTATTCCGATAGTGGCTACAGACGGTGAGACCTTTGGCCATCATAAGAAGTTTGGCGAAATGGGGCTTGCTTATTTATCTAAGCTTTTACCTTTAAAATCATTAAACGAACTGATGGAAGAACTAAAGGATTTTGAATACGAGTTTAAATTGATAGAAAATACCTCTTGGAGCTGTCCCCATGGTATAGAAAGGTGGAGAACCCATTGCGGATGTAACTCAGGAGCCCATCCAGAATGGAACCAATACTGGCGGAAACCCTTAAGGGAAGCTTTAGAGTTTTTAAGAGAGAAAGTTAGGAAAAATTTAGAAGATATGACAAAAAATCTAAATATAGATTTAAGGACGCTTTTACTCAACTATGTAGATGTTGTATTGGGTATAAAGGATATAGAAAACTATTTGAAGGAAAATGGCGTAGAAAAAGACCAAGATAAAATGTCTTTGGCCAAGCTTTTGGATGCTTATAAGTGTGTGCAGTTTGCCTTCTCTTCGGATGCGTGGTTTTTTGATGATGTTTCTGGAATAGAGGTAAAACATTGTCTAGATATGGCAAAATACGCTATCTATCTTTTAAAAGATTACGAGGATATAGAGATTCCTTTTATAAACATATTAGAAAAAGCCAAGGGTAATACGAAAGAAAGACCTACTGCAAAAGATGTATATATAAAGGATGCGAAAGTTTATAAGTTGGAGGATATAGCTTTTTATATAGCTACTATGTATTTTTATGGACTTTTAAAAGAGGAAGGCCTTTTCCTAAAATTTTATTATGAGCTATCAAAATCTGGAAATTATATATACATATTTGTAAAAAATAGAGAAAACCTTGAAAGAAACTCTTTTGAGTTTAACGTAAAAGACATTGATATATCAAGCATGTTTGGGGCTTTTAGGAAAAAAATATTAGAATATCTTTTGGAAATTGCTATAAAAGATAATATAGATTTTTATGAAAAGCTATTAAAACAAATTACTGCAGAAGTAAATCATGTAGAACGTTTATCCCCTTTTATAGAGCAACAGATGAGTTTTATAGAAGAGATATCCAAAAATGTATTTCTTCATATGTTGAAAAACGATGAGGACATAGAAAAGGTTACCTCTTTTTATACAGATTTTTTGGAGTTTGGTATAAACCTGAAGTCTCTTTATATTACCAAAGAAGCTAGTAAGTATCTCTATAGGAAAGCCAAAAGACTTCCAGAAAATGAAAAAGAGTTTATAAAAGTACTTGGTTTTGTGAAGTTATACAATAAAGATGAAAAAGATTATAATCTTATGATAGGTATATGGGATACTCAAAACGAGGTTTGGGGTAAAAAAGAGCTCATCCAAAACAAATCTATTTTAGACGCTCTTCATATAGCGTATTGATGTAAAATATTTTTATGTATAATCAGCCAGATGAAAGAGGATATTTTAAAGAAGGTGATATAGCTTTTGGTGGAAGGTTTTTGCCTGAAACTTTGATGTATGCTCTTAGTGAGCTTGAAGAGTACTATAAAAAACTAAAAGATGATGATACTTTTAAAAGCGAGCTAAACTACTATTTAAAGGAGTATGCTGGAAGACCAACACCTCTTTATTTTGCAAAAAGACTTTCTGAGATAGCTGGTGCTAAGATATATCTAAAAAGGGAGGACCTTCTTCATACAGGTGCTCACAAGATAAACAATGCCATAGGCCAATGCCTTTTGGCAAAGAAAATGGGAAAACATCGGATAATCGCAGAAACAGGAGCTGGTCAGCATGGTGTTGCTACGGCTACCGCTTGTGCGTTGCTTGGTTTAGAATGCATAGTTTATATGGGAGAAGAGGATGTAAGACGCCAAAAGCTAAATGTTTTTAGAATGGAGCTTTTAGGAGCCAAAGTTGAGATAGTGACATCTGGTACAAAAACCCTAAAAGACGCTATCAATGAAGCTCTAAGGGATTGGGTTACAAATGTAGAGACCACTCACTATGTGGTAGGTTCTGTGGTGGGTCCACATCCTTTTCCAATGATAGTAAGAGATTTTCAAAAGGTTATAGGTGAGGAAACCAAAAGCCAAATACTTGAAAAAGAGGGAAGATTGCCTGATTTTATAATTGCTTGTGTGGGTGGTGGCTCTAACTCCATGGGTATCTTTTATCCTTTTATAGACGATTTGAGCGTTAAACTTATAGGGGTTGAAGCTGGCGGGCTTGGACTTTCCAGCAAAAAACATGCGGCCCCTTTGTCTGATGGAGAAGTAGGTATACTTCATGGCATGAAATCTTACTTTATGCAAGATGATGAGGGTCAAATACTTGGCACCCATTCTATATCGGCTGGCTTAGATTATCCAGGGGTTGGGCCAGAGCACGCTTTTCTAAAAGCTACAAAAAGAGCTACTTATACATATGCTACAGACACTGAAGCATTAGAAGGTTTTAAGCTTTTGGCTAAAACAGAAGGTATCATACCAGCTTTAGAATCCTCTCACGCTATCATAAAAGCCTTAGACATAGCTAAAGAGCATCCAAACTCTCTCATCGTAATAAATCTCTCTGGCAGAGGCGATAAAGATGTAAATCAAATATACGAAATGTTTAAGGGCTCGTTATAATCTTTTAGCCAACGTATCTAAAAACTCTTCATATAGCTTGGATATTTCATTGGCTTTTTCGCATAGCTTTTTATCCATCAGTATATCTTTCTTCATAAGAAAAGGTCTTAAAGTGTTTTCGTAGTGGTTTTTGTGTTCTAAATAGTCGTATTTTAAATCTTCTTTGTCCATAGTATCTATATCTACCATATATCCTTTGTATAGGACCTTGACGGATATGAGAAGATGCTCTAATTCCCTTGCCAAATCGCCTTTATCTTTACCTGCCAAAAATATTCTATTAAATTTTGAATAGTTTAAGTGTTCCATGCTTTTAATATAAAGATTAAATATAAAAAGTTAATGACCAATGTAAGTATGCAAAATTTTGCAACAAGTTTGTTTACAAGTCTGTCACGGTTTTCAGTCTAAATACTGTAAAGGTCTATCCAATCAAGGTCAAATATGTGTAGGGTATGGTCTAAAATCATTTTATTGTATAGCTCTGGTATATTTTTAAACTTTTCATACTTTTTTAATATAAGGTGTTTTAATTCTTCATCCATATGAGACCACTCTTTTTCAAATATGATTTTTTTGATATACTCTAAGGATTTAGCTGCTTCCTCTTCGGTGGTGGGATATTGAATCTTGTCTAGGGCTATGCCGTATTTTTTGTCTATTCCAAGATATCTTAGCCTCTTTATGTGGAAGTCAAACCTTGCTATATACCAATACTCATCTTCGTCTAACCACATTTTTCTTATAAAATCGTTTATAGAAGCTTTTATATCTTCTTCACACATAAAAAGCATGGCTTTTCTTCTTTTAAATTCTGGAAGTCTATACATGTATTTTTCTACACCAGAGAGTATCACTTCTACAGGTACTTTCTTCTTTAGAAGATATTCAATATAAAGCTCTTCCATATAAGATAGATAAAAGCTGGACTGTTTTAAATCTAGAAATAAATCTTTTATTCTCTGATAGTCTTTGTTATCTCTTATAGTTTCTTGGTCTTTGTCTATCGTATTCATCAGACTATGTTTAACTCTTCTAAAGCTTGCCTTATAGTTTTTATCTGTACTAAAATGTTTTCTAAATCTTTTAAAGGAATAGAGTTTGGACCATCTGAAAGAGCTTTGTCTGGATTTGGGTGAGTCTCCATAAATACACCATCTACTCCCACTGCAACAGCCCCTCTTATCAAGTAAGGTATAAACTCTCTTTGTCCAGAAGAGCTTTCACCAGCACCACCTGGTAGTTGTACGCTGTGGGTAGCATCAAATATAACCTTTGCGTACTGTCTCATGATGGGGATAGACCGCATATCCACCACAAGGTTATTGTATCCGAAAGATGCCCCTCTCTCGGTTAGATAAAATGTAGTGCTTTCGTTTTTTGATTTTAACTTTTCTATGATATGTTTTGTATCCCACGGGGCCAAAAACTGTCCTTTTTTGACGTTTACAATCTTACCAGTTTCAGCTGCCGCTAAAAGCAAATCAGTTTGTCTACATAAAAAAGCAGGTATTTGTATGATATCTACCACTTCCGCCACAGGTTTTACTTGATAGGTTTCGTGTACATCTGTAGTGATTGGTAAAGAAAGCTCTTCTTTTATCCTATTTAAAATCTCAAGACCTTTTTCAAGTCCAGGACCTCTAAAAGATTTTACGGAGGTACGGTTTGCCTTGTCAAAAGAAGCTTTAAATATAAACTCAAATTCTTGATATTTTAAAGAAAGCTCTTTTAAATGAGAAGCTACTTCAAAACAAAGCTCATAAGACTCTATTACACAAGGACCAGCTATTATGATAAATTTCTTTTTCATCAAAAAACTCCGTTAATTTGCGATATCCACCCATATCAAAAGCCCCTACAATGGCTATAGCTTCATCTTCTTTAATATTTAATATATCATACACATCAAAACTTGGCTTTTCAAAGTATCCTTCGTAGGTTTTGTAGGCTTTTATAAAAGATATATCCTTAAAAGATTTTCTAGAAACTATCAAGATAGAAGAATCTTTGTAAGATAATTCTGATTTTATATGAGCTTTTATTCTGTTGATATTGGACTGCTTGTTGCTTAAAAGCTCTTCTTTATAAGATTTATCCACTATAAAGCAAGGCGATACATCAAGGGCATTTGCGATGGGCTCTAATGAAAATACTATCTTTATGTTTTGCTTTGTAAGATAAAGAACATCTTCTTTTGATATTGAAAAATCTACGTTTGCTTTTACTACACCGTTGGTGGGTTTTGAATAGTATCTTATGTAAGAAGGTATTGGTTTATCGTTTACAAAAAGATATCCAGCCAATAAATCCCATCCTAAAAAGCTAAAGTTTATCTCTTTTGTATAAAGTCCCATAGACTCCGCTAAAAGCCTAATACTTTTTATAAAAAGAAGCTCTTCCTTAGAACCTGGACTCATTTTAGCCCATGAGAAAAGCTCTTCATCTGGTCTTTGATTGAAAAGCCCGTGTATGCATCCGCAGTAATCTTGGGAATATATCTCGTTTAACTTTGTAAGCTCATGCATCATTTGAACTCCGCCACCTTTTCTATAATCCACACTTATAAATTCAACACCATAATCTTTTGAAAACAAAGAAGCCACATGATTTATTTGATTTAGACTCTTCTTAGGGCTCATCAAAAGTGTGGTGGTGATGGCTTTAGCTCCAATTTCTTTTGCAAGCTCAAAAGATTCTTTAAGCCTTATATCAAAGCAAACCTCACAACGTTTTCCTTTCTCAGGCTCTTTTTCCAAACCTTCTACTTTTTTAAGCCATATATCATCATCGTATTTGCCTTCTATCAATGGAATGCCAAGTTTTTGGCATACTCTTTTCGTCTCCATAAGCCTCAAATCGTATTCGGTTTTAGGGTGTATGTTTGGGTCATAGAAAAAACCTATCCACTCATAGTCTTTATAATCGTTTTTCAGCTTTTCTAAAAAGTATATACTGTCTGGTGCACAGCATATATGGACTAGCCCTTTCATTTTTGCACTCCTAACTTTAACACCAATACACCACTTTTAATCTCGTAATCTTTTATTATAATACGTTCTTTAAACTGGTTTGGCACCTTTTCATATAGCCAAGATGCCTTTATAAAAGGCCAGAAGTCTAAGTAGGGTCTTTTGTCTATTGTCTCAAAAGAATTTGGCAAAAGTTCTATATCTTTTTCCAGCAGCATGTCAAACCCGATAGCTCTTTTACCAATCTTTCTGTCGTTTATAAAATACTCTCCCTCTTTTAACCTTATCCTATAGTCTTTACTAAAAGCCAAAAACTTCTTTTTCACTATAACATCCATCACATGTGGTTCCAAAGAAACTTTGGTACCCAGAATGCCTTCCAAATCTTTTTGGCTTATATTAAAATCTATGGTGGCTTCCATCAGGTTGCCAAAGTTTATCAAATCCTCTGCAAAAATACCCATCCTATAATATTAACTATGGAATCAAACTATGCAATAGTTTTCATCACAAC
>CAZTLC010000056.1:0-6757 GCA_964614295.1 uncultured Aquificaceae bacterium
TTATATCAACTTTTACAATAAAAGCCAAATACTATGATAATTTTTCTATATTTATTTGGCTTTTGAGATTATAATATATTGTATGAAGAAAGTATTTTATATAGAAGGTATGACTTGTATGCACTGTGTAAATACGGTAAACAGGGCAATTGGCTCTCTGGAAGGGATAAAGAGTTTTAATACAAGCCTAAACGATAAGCATTCTGAAGTGGAGTATGATGATTCTAAAGTTTCTGAGCAAGATATCAAAAGAGCTATAGAGGAATGGGGATACAAAGTAATTGACATAAAATAGCATGATAGAGATAGTAAGCAACTTTTCAGAGATAAAAAAACGCTTTGAAGAACTATCCTCTTCTATAGATGAACAGAAGATAAAGAAAGAGATAGAGAAGTATGACAATATGATGTCAGAACCAGACTTTTGGTCTGACCAGGAAAAGGCAAAAAATATAAGCCAAAAGAGAAAAGCCCTTCAGGATAAGTTAAATACCTATATATCCCTTAAAAGCCGTATACGAGATTTAGATGAGATGGTAAGCGAATTAAAAGAAGAAGACTTAGATACAACTCTTCTTATAAGCGAAGAGTTGGAGGCTGTTGAAAAAGAACTTAAGAGATTTGAATTAGAAACTTATCTTTCTGATGAAATGGATATAAACAACGCTTATCTTACTATACAGGCTGGTGCTGGTGGGACTGAAGCTTGTGATTGGGCCAGTATGCTCCTTAGGATGTACACAAGATGGGCAGAAAAACATGGCTATGAAATCCAACTAACAGATATAAACCCAGACGATGTAGCTGGCATCAAAAGTGCTACTCTTTATATAAAGGGGCCTTACGCTTATGGTTATTTAAAATCTGAAAACGGTGTCCACAGGCTTGTAAGGATATCTCCTTTTGACGCAAATGCCAGAAGGCATACCTCTTTTGCATCGGTACTGGTGGTACCAGAGGTAACAGAAGATGTAAATATAGAGATAAAAGAAGAAGATTTGAGGATAGACACTTATAGGGCTTCCGGGGCCGGTGGTCAATATGTAAACAAAACAGATACGGCGGTTAGGATAACCCATATTCCCACTGGTATAGTGGTAGCTTGTCAGCAGGAACGTTCTCAAATCCAAAACAGAAGGAAAGCCATGGAGATGTTAAAAGCAAGGCTCTATCAATTGGAGCTTCAAAAGATAGAACAAAAGAAGAAAAGTTTAGAAGGTCCAAAAACAGATATAGGATGGGGTTATAAGATAAGGTCTTATATATTTCAACCATCTCAGCTTGTGAAAGATTTAAGAACAGGTGAGGAGTCTGGTAACATAGAGGCTGTGATGGACGGTGAGATAGACAACTTCATAGAAGCCTACCTTAGAAAAAAGGCTTTAAACCAGCTTTCTTTTGAAAATCAAGAAGATGACCAATAAGCTAAGTATAGAGCTTTTATTCAAAAAGAAAAAACAAGCTCAAAAAATAACAATGGTATCTTTAAACAGCTATATTTCTGCAAAAATATGTGAAGAAGCTGGGATAGACACTATTTTGGTGGGGGATTCTCTTGGAATGGTTTTTAAAGGAGAGTCAAATACCCTCAGCGTATCCTTGGAAGAGATGATATATCACGCTAAGGCCGTTAAAAGAGGGGCTCCAAATACATTTACCATAGTGGATATGCCTTTTATGAGTTATCAAAGCTCTATAGAGGAGGCTATAAAAAACTGCGGCACCGTTATAAAACAAACGAAGGCTGATGCGGTAAAAATTGAAGGTGGGAGCTATTTTGCCCCTTTGATAGAAAAGCTTACAAAAGTAGGTATACCAGTGTGTGCTCACATAGGTTTTACACCCCAGTGGATAAACACCATTGGAAGATTCAGGTTTATGGGTAAAACCGAGGGAGAAAAGAATATCATAAAAGAAGATTTTAAAAGTGTTGTGGAAGCTGGGGCTTTTATGGTGGTATTTGAAAGTATACCAGCCTCTCTCACGAAAGAGCTTGTTTGTGAAAATGCTATTACCATAGGCATAGGAGCTGGAGCTCACACGGATGGCCAAGTGCTTGTATTTGAGGATATAGTGGGTCTTGTGGATTTTATAAAACCCAAGTTTGTAAAAAGATATGCAAACGGCTATCAAATCTTTTTAGAAGCTATTAAAAGCTACAAAAAAGAGGTAGAGGAAAATATATTTCCATCAGAAGAACATACTTACTGATAGTTTCATGAGTAAACCCATTGATAAAGATATTAAGATTAAGTATATTTATCGGAAATTTTATTTTTAAGAGAGGTTCTAATATGATTGATAGGGAAAAGATTATAGAAGGTGTAAAGCTTTTTTTAGAAGGCATAGGAGAAGATATCACAAGGGAGGGTATAAAAGAAACTCCAGAAAGAGTGGCAAGGATGTGGGAGGAGTTTGAAAAAGAAAGGTCTTTTGATTTTAAACTTTTTGAAGAATACAGCAACTACTCAGAGATGATTATAGTAAAAGACATCCCTTTTTATAGCATGTGCGAACACCATCTTTTACCGTTTTTTGGCAAAGCCCATATAGCTTACATACCAAGTAAAAAGATATGTGGATTGTCTAAACTTGTAAGGACAGTGAGGGCTGTAGCTTTAAGACCACAAGTTCAAGAGAGACTTACAGAAGAGATAGCCGATATAGTTCAAAATGAGTTAGAACCTTTGGGTGTGGGAGTGGTGATAGAGGCTGAGCACCTTTGCATGTCCATGAGGGGAGTTAGGTCTCCGGGACATTGTACCATCACATCCTCTTTGAGAGGTAGCTTTTTAAAAGACATGAAAACGAAGGAGGAGTTTTTTAAGCTTATAAGACAATGAGATTAAACAGATTTTTATCCTTATCAGGTGTATGCTCTAGAAGAAAGGCTGATGAATATATAGAAAAAGGTTATGTTAAGGTAAACGGTAAAATAGTAAAAGAATTGGGCACTATCATAAATCCGGATGAGGATATAGTAGAATTTAGGGGGCGCATAATAAAAGCCAAAAAACCTATTTACATAATATTAAATAAGCCCTGCTGTTATCTTACATCCTTAGGAGATAAAGAGGAAAAACCTACCATAAAAGAGCTTATAAAAGATGTAGGTGTTAGGATTTATCCAGCTGGGAGGTTGGACTACAATGTGGAAGGGCTTTTGATACTTACAAACGATGGGGAACTTGCCAATAGGATAATACATCCAAAGTACAAGTTACCAAAAGTGTATATAGCCACCATAAAAGGCGATATAGATGATGAAATGTTAGAAAAGATGAAAAGAGGGGTAAAACTGGAAGATGGTTTTGTAAAACCAGATAGTTTGAGGCTTTTAAAGAGATTTAAAAACGGAGCTAGTTTAGAGATAGTCTTTCATGAGGGTAAAAATCATCTGGTAAAGAGGTTTTTCTTGGCTTTTAAAAAGCCGGTAAAACATCTAATAAGGACAGCTATAGGGCCTATCTTTCTCGGAGAACTTCCAAAGGGAAAATGGAGACATTTAAAACCAAACGAGCTTAAGCTTCTTTTTGAAGCTGTAGATTATAAACAGACATAAATGGCGGATGAGGCGGGATTCGAACCCGCGGAAGAGCTCATCACCCTTCACACCGTTTCCAGCGGTGCGCCTTCGACCACTCGGCCACCCATCCTAAAGAGATTTTATTATATCATACAAACAAAGAACTTACGGATGAGTTTTCATATATACGCTTTATGGCTTCCCCTATAATGGGAGCTATGCTTACTATGTTTATCTTCTGAGATTCTTTACCTTGTTCGCATATGGTGTTTGTCACTACCACCTCTTCTAAGATGGAGTTGTTTATGCGCTCTAAAGCTGGCCCAGAAAATACACCGTGAGTGGTGAGCGCCCTAACAGATTTCGCACCTTTGTTTATAAGCATGTTGGTGGCAGCTATCAAAGTGCCGGCGGTGTCTATGATATCGTCTATTATGATGGCGTCTTTTCCTTCCACATTTCCTATCACATCAAAAACTTCAGCTTTGTTAGGCTCTGGTCTTCTTTTGTAAATGATGGCTATGTTGCATCCTAGTTTGTTGGCAAGTTGCCTTGCCCTCTCAGCTCCGCCAGCATCTGGGGATACCACCACAGCACTTGAAGGGTCTACTTTATACTTTACATAATCATACAATACTGGCAAAGCCAATAGGTTGTCCACAGGTATATTGAAAAATCCTTGAATTTGCGGGGAATGTAAGTCCACCAACACTGCCCTTTGAGCTCCTGCTAGCGTTATCATATCCGCCAACACTCTAGCACTTATAGGGACACGAGGTCTATCTTTCCTATCTTGTCTTGCGTAGGCAAAGTATGGTATTACAGCGGTTATACGATAAGCTGAGGCTCTTTTTATAGCATCCAAAAGCAGTATAAGCTCCATGATATGGTCATTTATAGGAGCTGATAGAGATTGTATGACAAATATATCTCCACCCCTCATAGATTCTTCTATTTGAACTCTTATCTCCCCATCGCTAAATTTACTAAGAAGCGTTTTTGATAGAGGTATATCAAGATACTCTGATATCTCTTGAGCTAACTTCATATTTGAAGAACCAGCTATAATCTTAATAGGTATACCCATTTTCAAACTCCTATGAAAAGTTTCAAGCTTTTAGTATTATAAACCAAATAACAATTCATGATTATGAGTTAGCTTATTGTAAATAAGCCTTTATATGAATAGGTTATTATTATGGATATAGCAATGAGTGAAAAACCAATTGCCGTAGAATTACCAAACGAGTATTATATAGAAAAAATCAAAGAGTTAAAAGCCAAAAAAAGTGTCGTGATATTGGCTCATTATTATCAAAGGCCAGAGGTGCAGGATTTGGCAGATTTCGTAGGTGATTCTTTAGAGCTTTCAAGAAAAGCTCAGCAAACTGATAAAGATATCATAGTGTTTTGTGGTGTAAGGTTTATGTGCGAAACTGCCAAAATCTTAAACCCTAACAAGAAGGTGCTACATCCAAACCCAGAGTCTGGTTGTCCGATGGCTGATATGGCTACAGTCCAGGGGGTGCTGGAGCTAAAACAAAAATATCCTGATGCTGCAGTGGTAAGCTATGTGAATACATCCGCTGAAGTAAAGGCAGTATCAGATGTATGTGTTACTTCTGCCAACGCTGTAAAGATAGTTTCAAAATTAGAGGAAAAACGCATCATATTTGTCCCAGATATGGGACTTGGCAATTGGGTCAAAAAGAATGTACCAGACAAAGAGATTATCATATGGAAAGGTTTTTGCCCTCCTCATTATGAGTTTGGACTTTCTGATTTAAAAGCTTTAAAAGAGCGCTACCCAGATGCCGTTGTAGCAGCTCACCCAGAATGCAATCCAAAAGTATTAGAGCACGCTGATTTCATAGGCAGCACCAGCCAGATAATAAATTTTGCTACAACCACTCCTCACAAAGAAATCATAGTTATAACAGAGGTGGGTCTAAAATATGTGCTCCAGAGAAAAGACCCCACCAAGACATATATATTTCCAGAGGCTATGCATTATTGTGGTTCACCAGTTTATTGTTACACCATGAAAGGCGTCACGCTTTCAAACCTATATGCTACATTAAGAGATGAGATAAACGAGGTTACACTACCAGATGATATCATTATAAAAGCTCAAAAACCCATAGAACGTATGCTAGAATTATCTAAATGAACAAAAACATATGGTTATTTAGCCTTACTAGTTTTTTAACGGATGCCTCTTCTGAGATAATATTTCCAATTTTGCCACTCCTTCTTACGATTTTAGGGGCGTCTACGTTTGATATAGGTCTTGTAGAGGGTATTTCAGAGTTTTTTTCAAACTTTCTAAGGATTTTTAGTGGGGAGTTAGCGGATAAACTAAGAGCAAAACCTCTTATCATAGGTGGGTATCTTACATCCGCTATATCAAAAAGCTTATATATATCAAGCATGGTTTTAAATACATGGTTTTTTGTGCTTTTAGGAAGGTCATTAGACAGAGTTGGAAAAGCTATAAGAAGCCCAGGAAGGGATGCTATATTATCGCTTTCAGTTCAAAAGGAGAAAACAGGTTTAGCCTTTGGTATTCATAGAACTGCTGATACCTTTGGAGCTCTTGTGGGTAGCTTGTTTGTGCTTTGGTTTTTTTATAGATTTGGCTCCAATGAAACCTCCATAAAACATCTTATCATAATAGCCCTCATACCAGCTTTTTTAGCCATCTTACCTCTTTTCGCAGTTTTTGAACCAGATAGGGATTTAAAGCTTACAAAAAAAGATGAAAATATATCCAAAGATTTCTACATATTTTCTTTTATGATATTTTTATGCCTTAGCACAAACTTTAGCTACGCCTTTTATATACTCATAGGAAAAGCCAAAAACTTGTCGTTTTTTGATATATCTTTGGGCTATGTAATTTTCAACCTCGTATATACGCTATTTGGCATACCCGTTGGGAAGCTATACGATAACGTAAAAAATAAACATGCATTGTTTAGTCTTACGCTTTTAATATTATCAATAACCCAATTTAGCGCAAGTTTAAACTTTTATATAGGTTTTATAATGTTTGGACTCTTCAACGCCTTTTACGATGTGATAGGAAGGAGTTTGGTAAGCCTTTACGGAGTGAAAAAGCGCTCAAAAGCTTACGGCATATACGGTTTTTCTGTGGCAAACGCCACTCTTTTTGCAAACTTAGGGATAGGTATCTTATCCCATTTTATAAACTTATCTTTAGTTTTTAAG
>CAZTLC010000057.1:0-6721 GCA_964614295.1 uncultured Aquificaceae bacterium
GTGGTATAAATCAATTTGTTATATAAATTATATATAGAGTCCTGAAAAAAAGACTAGCCTATTGATAGGTTTTGTATTTATATCTTTTAACTTTACCCTTTTTAAAGGATGATAGGCTTCTTCGTCAATTTCCAAAAGTGGATAGTAAAAGAAATCCCTTTCTAAAAGGTAAGGATGAGGTACTTCCAAAGGTTTTGTAAGGATTATATTGGTGTTGAAAAGAAGTATGTCTATGTCTATTTCTCTTGGATACCACCTTGGCCTTTCTTGTCTTCCTATGTCTTTTTCTATTTGTTTTATGGTTTTTAAAAGCTCAAAATCACCCAAGTTTGTTCTTATCTTAGCAACAAAATTTAAAAACTTTGGCTGATTTTCTATGCCAAAGGGCAGACTCTCATATACAAAAGATATCTTTTCTACATACGATATTGATTTTAGAGCGTCTAAAGCTTTTATAAGATAAGATATTCTATCTTTTAAGTTGCTACCTATGCCAAGGTATACTACATTCATACCAAAGCGCTTCTAATCTTTTCTTGCCAGAGTTTTACGTTAAACTTTACTTTTTCTATATCTATAGTTTTAAACTCCCCTTTATGATATAGCACTTTACCTCTTGCTATAGTGGTTTCTACGGCGCTTTCGTTTAAAGAATAAAGAATTAAAGCTTTTTCATCATAAATTGGAATGTTTGATATATCGTTGTTTGGATTTAGTATTATAATATCAGCATCATACCCTTCTTCTAAAACACCAGCTTTTATATTAAAAGCTTCAAAACCATTTTTCGTAGCAATGCTTAAAGCAGTATCTATGGGCATAGCAGTAGAGTCTTCAAAGTAACCTTTCTGGAGCTTAGCCATTATGGAGACTTCTTCTAACATAGAAAGGTTGTCGTTAGAAGCTTCTCCATCTGTGCCAAGGGCGATATTTATACCATTTTTTATATATTTCCAAACAGGGGCTATGCCAGAACCAAGCTTCAGATTACTATCTGGACAATGAACTATCGTTATTTTTCTTTTAGAAGCTATACTTATCTCATCTTCATTGAGATGAACTCCGTGAGCTCCTATGAACTTATTAGAGAGAATACCTATCTCTTCTAAATACTCTAAAGGATATTTTGAATATTTTTCCAATATGCCATCCACTTCTTTTCTTGTTTCAGATATATGCATATGTATATAAGTATCAAGCTTTTGAGATAATTCTAATACAGAATAAAGAGTCTTTTTAGAGCAAGTATATACGCTATGAGGGCACAAGACAGGTATCACAGAGCTATGATGTTTGAATGATTCTATGAAGTATTTTGCTCTTTCAAGATATTCTTTTGGGGTTGAAGCTACTTTTGTAGGAAAGTCTAAAATTCCAAATCCAATGCCTGCTCTTATACCAGCTTCTTCAACGACATTTGCCACCTCTTCTTCAAAAAAATACATATCTAAGAAAAATGTAGTTCCCCCTCTTATCATTTTAGCAACGGCAAGAGAAGTGCCGTCTTTTACAAATTCTTTTGATACAAAACTTTCTTCTAGTGGCCATATCACCTTTTGAAGCCAATCCATAAGAGTTAGATCTTGTCCTATTCCCTTTAGAAGACTCATGGCAGCATGAGTATGCATATTGCAAAAAGAGCTCATAACTATTTTATCTTTAGCATCTATTATATATTTAGCAGGCTCTTCTATATTTGTTTTTAGGCTTTTAATAATACCATCTTTTATACCTATATCTAATATTTTATCGTTTATTCTGGCATTTTTAATGAGTATGTCAAACATAGCTTTATATATGCTTTAGCACATTTATAGTTTCTATCAAAGCCATTGCAGATTCAAAACCCTTGTTACCTTGTTTTGTACCAGAGCGCTCTATGGCTTGTTCTATACTATCTGCTGTGATAATTCCAAAAGCTATTGGTTTTTCAAGCTCTAGAGATATCATTGCAAGCCCTTTGGAGACTTCTGCGGCTATGTAATCAAAATGAGGTGTTTGTCCTCTTATTAAAACCCCAAGAGCTAGTATACCATCAAAATCTTTTTTTGCAAGCTTTTTACAGGCTATAGGAAGCTCCCACGCTCCAGGCACCCTTACAAGGGTTATGTCTTTTTCTTTGATACCATGTCTTTTTAAAGCGTCATATGCACCTTCTATTAGTCTATCCACTAAGGTTGAGTTGAACCTAGAAGCCACTATGCCTATCTTTAAACCTTCTCCTAGAAAAGTTCCTTCTATCATCATAATTATTAGATTATAAACTATTTTTTCTCTTTTTTCTTAACAAAGACTCTTACATAGGTAGGCTTTGAAATATTTTGCTTTATCAAAAAAGGTATTGGTGTATCTATATTTACTTTTGCTATGTTTATTCCATCTTTTAGTGTCCTTGCGTCTATATAGGCTTTTGTTTCTCTAAGAGTTTTAGGGCTTAAAACTCTATCCACTACCAAGATGTTTATCGCTACACCTTTTGGTTCTACTACGTAGATGTATTCTTCAGATTTATGCTTTATATGAACAGTTTTATAGATTTCTATAGGTACATAGTTTCCAAAATTTACGTAAACCCACAAGCCTACACTTATGAAAAGCGCTAAAAGTTTTAACTGCCAATCTTTGAAGAATAGCTCCTTTGTGATGTGTAAAGAATTTTTCATAAACTACATAATCATTTGTCAGATTTCTTTGATTTAGATATACGCCTATCTTCACCAAATATATAAACAAAATTGCACATCTCTCCTAATCTAGAAGCAATACTTTCTCCCAATCTTAGTTTTAACTCTGATTTTACACTATTTGGAAGCTCATCGTATGAAAACACTTTACCTTGTTTGTTTTCACTTTCATCTTGACTATCAGCTTTATCAGTGGTATCTTTTCCGGTTTTTATATCAAAGCTTTTTTTCTTATTAGAACTCATTGCAAATTTGCTATTGTCATCTGCCAATTCAATTTTTTCTGGTTTGATATTATGCTGTGCCAAATTAAAGTTTGCGGTTATTATAATAGGCATCATTTCGTTATAACGAAAAGCTATTATATAAGTCAATACATCTTTGTTGTAATCTGTAAGGATTTCACTGCCAAGGTCATCTAAGACAAGTATCGGCGCTTTCAAAATCTTCATAAGAAGTTTTTCGTAGCTATTGCTAGACAAGTATCTATCTTTTCCTATCAAAGATTTTAAATCCAATATAAGTGTTCTAACATCGTAAAAAAGACCTCTTATTTTATATTTTTCCTCTATGTAAAGTAGAGCAAATATGGAAAGGTAAGTTTTTCCTACGCCCGGGGGCCCCATAAAAAAAAGCCCTTTCCCTTTATTGTTTTTAAACTTATCTACATATTCAAGTATAGCAACATAAGCGTTTGTATAACTTTTATCCGATTCTTGGCCATTAAATATATCAACGCTATTAGTTATATTCCAATACCTTTTTGGTATATTCATAATTTTTAATAGCGTTTCTTTGGAAGAAAAAACACAATCACAATAATCTACCGTATTGTCCTCTCTAATTATAAACCCAGTACCTTTACACTTTTCACAGGTATTTTTATTGTTTTTCGTTTTTAACAAAGGGCTAATCATTTCAAAGCTATCCACAGTTTTAGTATAACAAACTTACAAAAAAGTTTCTATGCTTTTAACTTTATTTTAAAATCTATAGCAAAAAATAAAACACCTATAATGGCAAATACTATACACCAAAAAAACAAATCTTGAAATGCTTCAGAAAGAGCTTGGATTTCAATGCTTTTATATAGTATCAACTCTCTTATTGGTTTGCTTAAATAAGAAGAGTCTAAGAATTCTTTTATTTTAAAAGCGTTAAAACTTTGTATCATACTTATATTATCAAAATGGTAGTCTGCTCTGGTATTTAGTATATTTGTTGCAATGGCTGTGCCAAAAGACCCTCCTATAAATCTTATATAGTCAAGTATAGTGATGACTATAATCATTTTCTCTTCAAGACCAGATAAAGCGATTACGGTTACTGGTGGAAAGAATAGACCAAGTCCTATTCCTACTACGATAAGTTGAAGTTCCGCTATGCTCTTGGGTGTATAATAATCAAATTTTAGTAAGAAAAAGTACAGGCTTCCTATGTATATGATGGTTGATACAAGGAGCACAAGCTTTGGATTTTTCTTATCGCTAAGAGCTCCTCCTATAGCGGAGAATATGGCTATTGATATGGCAAAAGGAAGAAGTATAAGACCTGTTTTAAAACTTTCAATACCTTTTAATTTTTCAAAAAATAGCGGCAAAGCATAAAATACAGCATACATGGAAAAACCAAGTATCCAAAAGTAAGCAAAAAATGCCATCAGAAAATTTTTTTTGGAAAATATGCTAAGGTCTATGAGCTTGTCTTTTGAATAAGAATCAGACATAACATAAAGCAAAAAGCTTATTAGAGCTATATAGGAAAATACTATTGTAATATTTGAACTAAACCAACCCCATTTTTGACCGTTTGATAAAAGCACTATGAGAGATATCGTTGCAACACTTACAAAGAAAAGACTAATCAGATTGAAACCTTCTATATGTTTACCAGTTTTTAGGCTTTTTAGAAAAAAGATAGATAAAAAAGTGTTTAAGATACCCACAGGTACATTTACAAAGAAGATAGCCTCCCATCCAATGTGCTGGGTTAACCAACCCCCTATGGTTGGTCCTGCGGCTGGTGCTAAACTAGCCCCTAATCCAAAAATACCCATAGCAGTGCCTTTATTTTCAAATATGCTAAAAAGTATTGCCTGAGCAGATACCATAATAAGAGCTTCAGCGGCTCCTTGAATACTTCTAAATACAATCATTTCATCTAAGCTATATGAAATACCGCACATATAACTAGCAAATGTAAAAAGTCCAATACCTGCTATGAACATATTTCTTAGGCCTACTTTAGCTTCTATATACTCTATTAATGGCAACAATACTGCTGAAGAAATCATGTAAGCGGTTACCACCCACTGAATACCGTACAAATCTGTATGAAGAGGTGCTATCATCTTTGGTAGGGCAACATCTACAATGGTAGTATCAAGAATGGCCATGAAAGCCCCTATCATTACTATTATGGAGTGTATTATCTTTTCTTGAGTATTCACCTTATCTCCTGGAGAGAAAACACCTCTATATAGTCTTTACTATTTTTTATTGCTTTTATAGCCTCCAATATTGCATATCCTCCTCTTATAGTAGTGGTATAAGGAATCTTATGGTTTACAGCTGCTCTTCTTATATAAAAAGCATCAGACCTTTCTTTATGACCTGAGGGTGTATTTATGATAATTTGGATATCTTTATTTGCTATATAATCCACTACATTTGGACGTCCTTCAGAAACTTTGAGAACCTTTTCTACTGATATACCTTTTGATTTTAGAAAAGAAGCTGTCCCTTCTGTGCAAAGCACTTTAAATCCAAATCTTAAAAACCCAGAAACAAGTTCAACTATCTTGGGTTTGTCTCTATCTGCTACTGATATAAAAATATTGCCAGAAGTTGGTATTTTGCTATCTACCGCTAATTGAGCCTTATAATAAGCCATACCAAAAGAAGTACCTATACCCATTACCTCTCCTGTGCTTTTCATCTCGGGGCCTAACACCGGATCTACTTCTGGAAATTTGTTCCAAGGGAAAACGACTTCTTTAATAGTGAAGTACTTAAAATCTTTTGGCAGAAAGTCAGATGCTATATGATGCTCTTTTTTAAATACCTCCGGTACTATGTTTTTTAATCTCTTGCCCAGAGATATCTTTGTTGCTATTTTAGCCAAAGGGTAGCCAATGCTTTTGCTGACATAAGGCACTGTTCTAGAAGCTCTTGGATTTACCTCAAGAATATAAGGCACGTCATCTTTTATAGCAAATTGAAGATTTATGAGACCCTTTACCTTTAAGGCCTTTGCAATTTTGATAGTCTGTTCTCTTATGTCTTTTAATATATCCTCTTTTAAAGTGTATGGTGGAATAGAAGCAGCGCTATCTCCAGAATGAATACCAGCTTCTTCTATATGTTCCATTATGGCCCCTATCAAAACATCCTCTTCATCTGAGATGGCATCTACATCTACTTCTATAGAATCGCTTAAATATTTATCTACTAAAACAGGTCTTTGATAGCTAACATCTACTGCTTGCTCAAGATAATGTATAAGCTCTTCCTCGGTATAAACAATTCTCATGGCCCTTCCGCCCAATACGTAAGATGGTCTTACCAGTACAGGATAACCTATATCTTTAGCCACTTTAATAGCCTCTTCTTTGGTAATTGCTATACCACCTTCTGGCTGAAGAATACCAAGTTCTCTCATCAAAGTGTTGAATCTTCCTCTATCTTCTGCTAAATCTATACTATCTGGCGAGGTTCCAAGTACAGCTATCCCTTTTTCTCTAAACTCGTTAGCTAACTTTAACGGTGTTTGGCCACCAAATTGCAACAATACCCCTAAGACATTTTTTTCTTTTTTTATTACATAGTTTACATTTTCCATTATAATGGGTTCAAAATATAACCTAGTAGCAGTATCATAATCTGTGGAAACTGTCTCAGGGTTGCAATTTATCATTATAGCCTCTAATCCCTCTTCTTGAACTGCTTGTATAGCGTGTACACAAGCGTAATCAAACTCTATACCTTGGCCGATTCTATTTGGACCGCTTCCTAAAATAATTACTTTATTCTTCATCA
>CAZTLC010000058.1:0-6713 GCA_964614295.1 uncultured Aquificaceae bacterium
AAGGAAATCATATATACAACATAGTTCATTCTATAGAGCAAAAGATAGCATCAAAAGATATAAAGGAACTAAACTATCCTAAAAAGCATTGGATAATAACAAATGCAAAGGCTTAAGCTGGTAAATCTTAAAAATAAAAGAAATATCAAGGACTCTTCGTAAAGAAAGAGAGCTTTCGTTTTATGGACTTGAAGATTGGATTCCTTCTGAGAAATATACCATTGATGAGGCTGAAAAGGCTATAGGTTGGGCTAAAGAGATAAAATCAATAGTAGAAGAAGCGATTAGTAATATACTTTAATATACTTACTATCTAAAAAGTGCCTACTTGACAATATAGACTATACAACTTAAGATTATACTATCAAAAACCAAAGGAGGTTTAGCCTATGGCAAGACTTGTCAAGCTAAGTGGCAAAGGCCCTGTCCAAATCAAAGCCCAAGAAGAAAAGTGGGTTTGCACCTGCGGACTTTCAAAAAATTATCCATTTTGCGATGGGTCTCACAAGAGTGGGGCTTTCTTTTTTCTCTCCAATTATAATAATATAAATGGATAAAAAGATTATAACGGTGGATGGACCAGCTTCCAGCGGAAAGTCAAGCGTTTCTAAGGAGGTGTCTAAGCTTTTAGGATACGTATATTTTAATACCGGGCTGGTATATAGGACTATAGGCTTCTTAAAAGCCAAAAACATAGATTTTTTTGAGACGGTAAAAGAAGGAAGACTCGTTTTCAAGCTTTTAATAGGAGAAACAAAGGTAATATTTGAAGATGAGGATATCACAAAAGAGCTTCAAAGAGAGCATGTAGGGGCTTTGGCATCTGAGGTGGCCAAAGAGCCAAGCCTAAGAGAAAAAGTTATCGTCTTTCAAAGGTCTTTGGTAAAAGAAAACGCTGTGGTAGAGGGAAGAGATGCCGGCACACACATATTTAAAGATGCTCCTTTAAAGTTTTTTATAGATGCTCATCCAAAAGAGAGGGCTTTAAGAAGATATTTGGAAGAAAAGAGTTCTTACGAAGACATACTAAATGCTATACTAAAAAGGGATGAAACGGATAAAAACAGGAAAGATTATCCTTTTGTGCCAGCAGAGGATGCTATAAAGATAGATACCACTTGTATGAGCAAAGAAGAGGTAGTGAATCTTTGCATGGAGTATATTAAAAAGATATTATGAAAGAATCTATAGCCCTTCTTATCACTGGTGCCAGTGGAAGTGTTTATGCAACAAGGATTTTTGAGGTGTTAAAAGAAAGGTACGATATGCATGTGGTGATGTCAAAAACCGCCAAATACGTTATGGCTTATGAAACAGGTATAAGTGAGGAGTTTTTCAAAAAAGAGGCAAAGGTGTATGATTATACTGATTTTGCAGCACCTATATCAAGTGGGTCTTACCTTTGTAAGTTTAAAGGGGTAATGGTGATACCTTGTTCTATGGGGACATTGGGGGCTGTAGCAAGCGGTGTTGCCCAAAATCTCATACACAGGGTGTGCGATACTGCATTAAAAGAGAGGGTACCTCTTGTTATGCTTGTAAGAGAAATGCCATACAACGCCATACACCTTGATAACATGTTAAAACTAACACACGCAGGAGCTATAATAATGAGTGCAAGTCCCGGTTTTTACCATAGACCAAAAACCTTGGAAGAAAGCGTTGATTTTGTAGTAGGTAAGGTGTTGGATACTTTGAGAATAGAACACAACATATATAAAAGGTGGAAATCTTCATGAGGATAGTCTTTTGCGGAACTTCTTCGTTTGCAGTGCCGTCTTTGGAGCTTTTAGCAAAAGAGTTTGAGATAAGTCTTGTAATCACACAACCAGACAAACCATCTGGTAGAGGCCAAAAATTAACTCCGCCTCCCGTAAAACAAAAAGCTTTAGCATTAAATTTAAAAATCGCTCAACCAGAGAAAATCTCTTTTTTAAAAGATGAGCTTAAAAGCCTAAAACCAGACATTATGATAGTGGTGGCTTATGGCCAGATAATACCAAAATCTATGCTTGAAATACCAACTTTTAAATCCTTAAACCTTCACGGGTCTTTACTGCCAAAGTATAGAGGTGCTGCCCCCATACAACGGGCTTTGATGCAAGGAGAAAAACAAACGGGCAACAGCATCATCCTGATGTCTTCCAAGATGGATGAGGGAGATATACTATCTATGGAGTCCATACCGATAGAGGAAGATGACAACTACGAGACCCTTTCTAACAAACTTTCCATAAGCGGTGCAGAGCTTTTAAGAAATACCATAATAAACTGGACAACAGGAAAGATAAACCCAACACCTCAAAACCACCAAGAAGCCACTTACGCTATGCCCATTCTAAAAGAGGAACTAAGGATATGCTTTAAGACAAGTGCTTTTAGTATATACAACAAAATAAGAGGGGTTTATCCAAACGCCTACGGTATTTCTAAAAATCACAATATTAAAATCCTAAAAACAAAGATATCGGACAAAGACTTACATTTAAAACCTGGAGAGCTATTTTACGATGGTAAATCTCTTTTTGTGGGAACTGGGGATTTACCTTTGGAGATTTTAGAAATCATGTCTTTGAAAGGAAAGAGGATATCCGGGAAGGAGTTTGCCATAGGGTATTTAAATCAGATAAAAGAGTTTTATTGACATGGTTTTTGAAACATTTAAAGAAAATATAGAACTTTTTAATATCATAAACCACCATCACAACCTATTTTTTGATAAGTTTTTTTACACATACGCCTCTCTTGGCTCTGGCTGGGTTTTACTACCATTTTTAGCCTACATATACACCTTTAGAAAATATAAGCTAAAAGTTTATCTTTTAGCCCTCATCATAGAAACGATACTTGTGATAACTCTTAAAAACATCCTTGACCAACCAAGGCCTGCAACTGTTTTAAAACATGTTCATCTTATTTACAAGCTCTACTGGGGTTCTTTTCCCTCTGGGGATAGTGCTATGGCGTTTGTAATCGCCTTTGTGGGAGCTTACAACGAAAAGCCTATTGTAAAACTTTTATTTTTTTCTTACGCTTTTTTGATAATGTATGAAAGGTCTTATGTGGGTGTGCATTTTCCCCTTGATACTATAAGTGGGGCTCTAATAGGAGTTTTTAGTTTTTATGCGGCAAAGGCTTTAACAGATAGATCTTTTAAAAGCTCTATGTAGATGGGGTTTGTTTGTAAAGTGGGCACTCTTTTAAACTCTTCTATGCCAAGGTCTTTAGCCATATTTTTGTAAAGGTAATCCATCTCGTATAAGGTCTCAGAGTGCTCTGATACAAAGCTTATTGGCACAAGACAAAGTTTTTTTATGCCTTGTTTGGCTAAGTTTTCTATGGTTTTATCGGTGGGGGGCTCTAACCACTTTACTGGTCCCACCTTGCTCTGATAGGATATCATATGTTTGTTTTTAAAGCTTTTCATAATAAGCTCTACAGACTTCTCTATCTGGTCTTTGTAGGGGTCACCCCTATCTATTATCTTTTGAGGAAGGCTATGGGCTGAAAAGAGCAAAAAGTAATCGTCGTCTATACCTGTATTTTTTATATTCTCTGTCCAAGCTTTTATAAACAGTGGATGGTCGTGATAATCTCTTACCTCTTTTACAGGTATATCTTTTAAACGTGATTTTCTTAAAAGCCTATAAAACTCTTTAAAAGATGAACCTGTAGTGGTAGAACTATAATGAGGGTAAAGTGGTAAAAGCACTATCTTTGATGGCTTTATCTTTTCTAAGTTTTCTATAGCCTCTTCTGTAAGAGGATGCCAATATCTTAGAGCAATCTCCACTAAAAAGTCATCTTTCAAAGCCTCCTGTAGGGCTTTTGCTTGAAGTATAGTCTGCTCTTTTTGAGGGGATTTTCCACCCATTATCTTATAATAGTAAGCTGTTTTCTTAGCTCTAAAAGTGGATATCAAAAAAGCCACAGGTTTTTGAATAGGTCTTGGTATTTGTATGATATCATGGTCAGAGAAGAGATTGTAAAGAAAAGGGCGGATGGCGGACATAGAATCAGGTCCGCCCATATTTAAAAGTACTACCGCAGTTTTTGACATCAGAAAAAATCTATGCTTCTTTCCTTAGTTTTAAAGCCATCTCCATCATATTCTCTAAAGCAGGTTTTACCTCTTCCCATCTTCTTGTCTTAAGACCACAATCAGGATTTACCCACAAAAGAGACTTATCAAGCACCTTCATAGCCCTTCTCATCACCAACTCCATATCCTGAACGCTTGGAATAGCTGGTGAGTGAATATCGTATACTCCTATGCCTATCTCTCTATCCCATCTACCAAACTTTTCAAAAGCCTCCAGTATCTCGCCCTTGCTTCTTGAGGCTTCAATGGATATCACATCAAAATCCATCTCGTATATCTTGTCTATAATATCGTTAAACTCAGAATAGCACATATGAGTATGGATTTGAACATTAGGGCTTGCCTTTGAACAAAGCCTAAAAGCTTTTATAGCCCAATCAAAATAGCTATCCCAATCTCTTCTTTTTATAGGGACTCCTTCTCTAAAGGCTGGCTCATCTATTTGTATTATCTTTATGCCGTTTTTCTCTAAATCTTTTACCTCATCCAATATCGCCAAAGCTATCTGATAAGCCACTTCCTTTTTAGGAATATCTTCTCTATAATAGCTCCAATTTAGTATGGTAACTGGACCCGTTAGCATACCTTTTACAGGTTTTTGAGTTTTTGACTGAGCATAGAGTATCTCGTTCAATGTCATAGGTTCATCTCTATAGACATCGCCGTATATGATAGGTGGTCTATAGCCCCTTGACCCATAGGATATAATCCAGCCGTGTTCGGTGGTGGCAACACCTTTTAGCTTTTCAGCAAAAAACTCCACCATGTCTGTGCGCTCAAACTCTCCATGCACAAGAACATCTAAACCCACCTTTTCTTGAAAGGCTATGAGATTGTCTATTTGGCTTTTAATAAAAGCTTCATACTCTTGTTTGGAAATCTTACCACTTCTAAAGGCGCTCCTTGTTTTACGCACCTCTTCGGTTTGAGGGAATGAGCCTATAGTGGTGGTGGGGAAAATGGGTAGATTTAGTATGCTATGTTGGAGTTTTATGCGTTCTTTATAAGGTAGCTCTCTTTCAAAATCACTATCCTTTAGGGCTTTTATACGCTCTATTACATCCTCGTTTTTACCAAAATCAGTAGCAAAAAGCTCTTTTGAAGCTTCTACCTCTTTTAGAGCATCCTTATCTCCTAAGAAGGCGTTTTTCAAGGTTTTTAATTCTTCTAACTTTTGTTTGGCAAAGCTAAGCCTTCTCTTTAGCTCTGGCTCCATCTTGGTTTCAAGTTCCACATTTACTGGAAGATGAAACAATGGGCTTGAGTTTGAAATAGACAAAGAAGGTGCTATTTTAGAAAGCTCATCTATAAGTTTTAGCGTCTTTTCTAAATTTGCTCTCCAAACCTGACGGCCGTTTATTACACCGGCTATAAGCTCCTTGTCCTTTGGAAAACCGTATTTTTTGAGGTTTTCAAGGTTTTCATAGTTTGAGCAAAAATCAAGTCCTATCCTTTTTACTGGAAGTTCTAAAACGCTCTTGTAATCGCTCACGCTATCATAATATGTAATTAGCTCAATATCTATAAGAGGGCTTAGCTCTTCGTATATCTTTTTGATAGCCTTTAGCTCATAATCTTTTAAATCAAGCACCAAAGCTGGGTCTTGAAAGCTTACTATATGTGCACCTTCGGTTTTTAGGCTTTTAACGATATCTTTATAAACGTCCAAAAGGGGCTCTAAGAAATAATAGAGGGTCTTTTCGTCCTCTATTTTAGAGGTTTCTAATATATCAAAACCATCCTTTGAAGTTTTTTTATAGGTTTTTGAAAGCTTTAAAAATGTAAAGGGTGCTATGAGATAGGGTTTTGGGTTTTTAACATTTGGCTTGGCGTTTAGATAGCATCTTTGAGGTTTGTTTTGTAAAAGCCTGAAACTGTTTGATTCTAACTCTGGGACTATATAATGATAATTTGTATTAAAATACTTTGTCATCTCCATTGCCGACTTACCACGAGCCATTTCAAAATAGGTTTCAAGTCCCTTATACTCACCAAACCTTGACGGTATCATACCCACCATCACAGCGGTATCCAGCATAAAATCATAGAAGGATAGCTCACCTACTGGTATTTCATCAACATTCTCAGAGTAAGCCTTTATCCTCTGGGCTTCTATGCTCCTCATCCCCTCATAGAACTGGTCTTCTGTTATGGCTTTCTTCCAAAAATTCTCCAACACATTCTTAAACTCTCTTTTTTCACCAAGCTTTGGATATCCATATGCCAACGCCTTCATAATACCTCCTGTCAATGAAATATCTTATTATACCATATCAAAGATTTTCCAACACCCTTTTAGCCTGCTCATACTCTTCTTTTGTAATCTCACCTTTCAAATATTTATCGTTTAAGGCTTTTAGCGCATTAATCTTATGACTGCCAAATATTTTTCCCATTATTCCCAAAATCCCAAAAACAAGCACCACCAAAGACAAAAGCCACACCACCATCACAAGCATACTATTATTATAAACAGATTGACTATTTTATGTACTCTCCTATATATTGCTAAGCATGAAAACTGGTATAATTTTTAAGGTGTAGATGTTTATAATATATGGAACTTGTACGGTTTGAGGTGGTAATAGTATAAAATATTAGATATGAGTTA
>CAZTLC010000059.1:0-6632 GCA_964614295.1 uncultured Aquificaceae bacterium
GGCTATTATAACTTTTGGATTTGGGACGTTATTTATGGCATCTATTAGTGGTTTATACATGTTTCTTGTTATTGGTCCTGTTATCGTGAGGGCGTCTGCGTGTTTTGGTGAGGCCACAAACTTTATACCAAACCTTTCTATATCGTAAAATATATTGGATAAGGCTGTTAACTCGTACTCACAGGCGTTGCAAGAACCACAATCTACATGCCTTATATTTAGGCTTCCCTTTAGAATTTTTGGTAGTTTTTTATATACAACTATGTTATTTTCGTTATAGGTGCTTATGTCTTCTGTTTTTATACCCTCTGTTAGAAAGCTTTTGATTATATTAAACATGATATCACCTCACAAATCGTTGCCTGCATAAGATAGATTTAGGCTTTTGTTTATAAGAGGAAAGTCTGCTATTATATCACCTAAAACTGCTTCTTGCACTGTGGGCCAATTGTGAAAAGAAGGGTCTCTTATCTTCCATCTTGAAATAAGACTGTTTTCTATCTCAAGCATGTGTGTTATATTGCCCCTTTGCCCTTCTACAAGCCCAAAGGCATAGCCATCTTCCTTTTTGTAATCTTTATAGATATCACCTTCTGGTATGTTTGATATAAACTCTTTGATGATGTTGAAGCTCTCTTCTATATCGTTAAATCTTACTTTTACCCTCGCCGTGACATCACCAGTTTTTAAGGTAAGCTCATTTACCAAACCTTTGTAGAGATTATTTTCCAGTGTTTTTCTCGTATCAAAGTAAAGCCCGCTTGCTTTTGCTACATAACCAAGGGCAGCATATTTTTTTGCCAACTCATAAGATATCTTTCCGGTGGTATCTGTTCTTTCCAATATCGTTGAAGAGTTTAAAAACAATTTTTTAAATTTTAAATATTCTTTTCTTAAAAGCTCTATACTGTCTTTAATCATTTTAAAATCAAGCTCTTTTGAAATCCCACCTATTCTTATTATGCCTCTATTCAATCTGCTTCCCGTCAGGGCTTCGTTTAGTCTCATAACAATCTCTTTTAACGCAAACACCTTCTGGGCGCCGAAACTATACCCTACATCTTGGAATATAAAGGCAAAATCGTTTAGATTGCACATCAATCTTTCCAACTCTAACAATATGGCTCTTGTATATATAGCTTTTGGTGGTACATCTATATTTAGTATAGATTCTGCGGCTCTCACAAAGGCCAAAGAATGCGCAATGCTATTATCACCAGATATTCTCTCAGAAAGTCTTAACCCGTATTCTAATGGCTTTCCTTCTGCTAACTTTTCTATTCCCTTGTGTTTATAAAAATGTCTTATCTCAAGTTTTAATATAGGCTCCCCTATTAGGGTAAATCTGAAGTGCCCAGGTTCTATGATACCGGCATGTATTGGTCCTACCAGCATTTTAAAAGAGCCTTCTTGCTCAAATGTATCATAGTTGTATTCTCCATAACCCTTGTAATCTATGTTTAGGTTTGCGTCTTTTCTAAGCGGGTGAAAGTCCTTAGGATAGTTTTCTGGAAAAAGCATTAAAGGTCTTAAATTTGGATGGCCGTCTGGTATTAGTCCAAACATGTCATGGATTTCTCTTTCGTACCAATCAAATACAGGTATATCTATATGTGGAAACTTATCTTCTGTGTTTATCTCTACTATGTTTAGTGTTTGGTTTTTAATATCACAAAATAGATATTTTACATTAAAAACCCCTTGCGTCTTGGTTTTATCGCTTACAAACACTCCTAAGAACTGATAATCTTCAGAATGGCAAAGAGATTCTATGTAGTTTTTCATGGTTTTACTCCCACTGTATAAACGGCGTTATCTAATACGGTTTTTATATCGCTTGGTATGAAAAGCCCAAAACCTATTATTATCACAATGAGCATTCCCATCGGTAAAAGCATGGATATATGTTCTTCTTTCTTAGGATATGTTGATTTTTGGGTGAGCATACCAAAAAAGCTTTCTGCAAATCCAAAAAATATCAAAGAGAATGCCAATAAAACCAATATCCCTTGCCAGATTAAACCTTCTTTAAAGGTGGATAAAAGCGTGATAAACTCTGATACAAAAAGCAAAAACGGTGGAGCACCTGTTATAGCAAAAACACCAAGAGCTATAAAAGATGCAGTGATTGGTAGTATGCTAAATAACCCTCTTATGTCTTTGATGCTTTTGGTATGAAGATTGACTAAGATTGAACCACTTCCCATAAACATGAGCGTTTTTGTAAGAGCGTGTGCAATAAGACCCAAAAAGCTTGCAAATAAACCTTCAAAAGAGCCTATGCCTGTGCTAAAAGCTAAAATACCCATATGTTCCATGGTAGAGTAAGCTAAGAGCCTCTTATAGTCTTTTGACCTTGGTATAAAGATAGCTGCCAAAACTATACTAAAAAGCCCTATATAGAGCATCGTATGGTAAAGAAAGCTACCAATACCTGCATGCACCTCTATACTAAATATTCTTATTATCACATAGAAAGAACAGCTAAGAAGCACCGATGACATCAACGCACTTATTGGGGTTGGAGCTTCAGAGTGGGCATCTGGCAACCAAAAGTGAAGTGGTGCTAAACCCATCTTCGTCCCAAAACCTACCAATACAAATACAAAACTTATTTTTAACAGCTCTTTGTTTATGTTAGAAGATACAGATATTATGTTTTCCCAGTTTAAAGAATCAAGACCTGCACCGGTTATATTTATTACTCCAAAATATATTAAGATTATGCCAAAGAGAGCTAAAGCTATTCCTAAAGAACAAAGCATTATATACTTCCAAGCAGCTTCCACCGCTGTTTTATTTTTATAAAAGCTTATTAAAAATGTTGTGGATAGCGTGGTGGCTTCTATGGCTACCCACATAATCCCAAGATTGCTTGTGATAACCAAAAGTAACATGCTAAACATAAATGCGTTTGTCCAAAAATAAAACTCTTTTAGCTTTGCCTCCTTCAACTGTTTTTCTTTCTCTAGATATCCTATACTGTAAAGATAGGTGAGAAAACCTATCGTGCTTACAATGCCTATGAGTATTATGTTTATACTGTCTAGCATAAAGTATTTTCCGTAGTAAGGTCCGTTTGTTTCTAAGCTTTTAAAAAGATATAAAAATGCTAAAAAGTTTATGAACTGCAAAAATGCTTGAATATACCTATTCTTATTAAAAGCCAAAAACGGTATAACGATTATCCCTATTAGTTCTGTTAAAAGCAACGTAATCATTCTTTCAAATCCGATAGTTTTGATGTATCTATGCTGTCAAAGGTATCTTTTATGTGGAAGATAAGGATACCAGCCATAATGGCCCCTACAAACACATCAAAAAACACACCAACCTCCACTATGAGCGGGAGACCTTTTACAGTGGATGTAGCACCTAGTATGATACCGTTTTCCAGCGTTAAGAATCCTATAATCTGTATCAGAGCTTTTTTTCTTGCAAACATGAGGAAAGTGCCCACGAATATTATAGATATAGCCATAGATAAGACCTTTTGCATCACCGAAGAGCCACTTACAGAAGAGATGGAACTTCCCATGGCATAAAAGGAAAATATTACTATAAAAACACATATAAGTATCGAGTAGGTGAAATTGATAAAGGGTTTTACGTATTCATCCTCCACTATCTTATCTGTTATTTTTTTCATGACAATAGGTATCAATACGCCTTTTATAAGAAGTGTAAAAATTGCTGATAATATAAGCTCATAATCAAAGTAGTAAAATACACTTAAAAACATGGTAATAGCCAGCGCCAAAGACTGAAACGTGTATGTTTTTATGGCAAAGTCAAGCCTATGGCTTGCTGTTTGTAAAATGGCAAAAAATAACGACATGGCTGCCATGAACTCCACAAGTTCACTTAGTCTCATACTAAAACCCTCTTAAACATAGTAAAGTACAAACCCCAACGTTGCCAATGCAAAAGAAATCATTAGGAGGTCTGGTATTCTGAAAAATCTGAGTTTTGCTATAGATAGCTCCACTATGGCTATGGGTATGGAAAACAATATTACTTTTACAAGATAGAGTATTATGTTTAATAGTATGTTTGAAGAGTATAAAAACGGGAAAAATATATTGCTGGCTATACTTATAAACAGGAGGAGCTTTATATAAGAACTAAGCTCAAAGATGGCTAGGTATTTACCGCTTGCCTCCAAAATCATAGCTTCGTGTACCATTGTAAGCTCTAAGTGTGTTTCAGGATTATCAAAGGGTATCCTAGCATTTTCTGCCATAGACACGAAAAATAACGCCAATAAACTAAAGGCATAAGCTATAGGTACGTTGAAAGAAGACGAATGAGCTTTTGAGAAAATCTCACTTATGTTTGAGCTGTTGTATTCTAATGAAAACGTAAACATGACCATCATGAGAGTAGGTTCTGCTAAGGAGGCTATAGTCATTTCTCTAGCTGAACCAAGTCCACCAAAGGCTGAACCTTGGTCTAAACCATATAAAGCCATGAAGAATGTAGATAAGCCCAAGATGTATATAAAAGCTATTACATCGCCAGTAAATGATAGCAACGTATCTTTGCTAAATATCGGTATAAAACACACATTTATAATAAGAGCAAGTAATACTATTATTGGTGCTATTTTTGATATGAAAGAAGCATCTTTTGATATGATGGGCTCTTTTTTAAATAATTTAATAAGGTCCTTGTAGGGTTGCAATACGGATGGGCCTCTTTGTCCTCTTAAGTTTAGCTTTAATTTGTGTATAAAACCCTTGATAGCTGGTGCTATACTTATAAAGATTATTAACTGTAAAATACCTATCATCTCATTCATAAGCCTTGATAAGCCATATTAAAAGTGTCAATGTTAGTCCCATATACAAGATGTATCTTTGTATAACCCCAGATTGTATTTTGTATTTTAAAGACTCCAATGTCTTTAGTATGTTGTCAAGCATATACCAATAAACCACATCAAAGATATCAGTCTTATCTTTGTAGAGCTTTGATGTTATCTTTTTTATGGGCTGAGAGAACCCTTCTGGACTATATTGAGCATCATTTGGGACGTTTTCTTGCCCGCATACCCATGTTTTGTAGTAAACTGAGCGTTTTGATATATACACGTTTATGTATATACTTAATAAAAGCGCAGAAACTATAATTATACCTATGGAAAATGGTGCTATTGAACCAAAGTTATAAGGGGTTTTTATCTCAAAGAACTCTTTTACATATATGGGTGTTGGTAGTAAACCATTTATAAAATAAAGGACAAAAAATGGCAATATACCTGTTAATACACAAAAGAGCGCCAAACTTCCCATAGATATTAGGCTTAGATTACCTATGTCAGATTTTATCTTTATATCTGTTCTTGCTTTTCCTAAAAATGTAATACCAAAGTATTTTACGGCGCTTAGCATCGCTATACCACCTGTCATAGCTAAAAATGACGCAACAAGTGGTGATACCGTCCCTATGTATGAGAGTTTTGCTTTCAAGGATAATAATAAGCTTTGATATATGAGCCATTCACTTATAAATCCGTTGAAAGGAGGGAGCGCCACAAGACTGAGTGTGCCTATCAGCGTTAGCACACCAAGTTTTGGAGCATTCTTTATAATACCACCCAATTTTGACATATCTTGTGTATGTGTTTTTAGAATTACAGAGCCAGCGCTCATAAATAGAAGGGATTTAAACAATGAATGGTTTAATATATGAAACAACGTACCCGCCAACGCCAAAGAATACAATTCTTTCATATCTAAGCTTTTAAAAACCATAGAAAGTCCCAATCCAATAGCTATAATGCCTATGTTTTCCATGGACGAATAAGCAAGCATCTTCTTAAGGGTATTTTGCACTGAGGCGTTTAGTATCCCAAAGAGCATCGTGATAGTTCCAATTATAATTATCAAAAACCCGAACTCTACAGGATAGCTTTTAATAAAATAGAAATAATATCTTATAAACATATATATTGGAATTTTTATCATAAGCCCAGACATAAGGGCGGATACAAAAGAAGGTGCTACTGGATGTGCTTTTGGTAACCAATTATGCATACCTATAAACCCAGCTTTCATGCCAAAGCCAACCACCGAGAATAAAAATACCCAAACCATCCAAAAAGGACCTAAGACTGTATGTTGCCAATCTATAAAGTCTAAAGATTTTGTATTTATATAAAAGCCTATAAAACTAAGCAATATAAACGCTGTGCCTAAGTGTGTCATCGTGATGTAGGTAAGCGATGCTTTGTAGTTATCTTCTTTCTTAAAATCCCATAATACCAAGAAAAACGAAAGTATACTCATGACTTCCCAGAAGAGTATAAATGTAAAGACGTTCGCACTAAGTAAAACCAATATCATAGATAGTATGAAAGCATTTGTTATTGTTGTTATTAAAATTTTTTTATCGTAGTCTTCTTCTTTTATATAGTCTAAAGCATATATATTGTTTATCGCACTGTTAAAAGCTACGATACCTACAAAAAATAAAGATAATCTGTCTATATGGAACGAATATGTTATATATTTTATGGCTGTATTAAAAGATATCGTATAATCAATCCCTTTTATAAAAAGTACTATGCATTCTAAAAATATAACAATGTATAAGGCACTAAAACCTATTTCCAAAAACTTCCATAAATC
>CAZTLC010000060.1:0-2757 GCA_964614295.1 uncultured Aquificaceae bacterium
ATTAGTATATCCTTTTGTATGAAATACCTATGTTGAATATATCTTCTTTAAAACCGCCATTTATCCTATCGTAGTCTATGAAGAATATAAGCTTGTCCTGGCCTATTACGGGACCTCCTATACCTCCTGATATATCGTAGCCTATACTGTTGTTGTTTGTATAGTTTGAATCCAAACCAAGGTATGGATACCAAAAGTGTGAGTATTCATATCTTTTCTTATAGCCAATCAAAAGGCTTATACCAGACGTTGCGAAATTATTGGGGATAGGCTGGATGTTTGAATACAAAAGGTTTATTATACTAGTTTTTGAGCTTTTAGAATAGTTACCTCCATAAGAGTAAAGTCTTAAAGCCAAATCAGGATAATCTTCTGTGAACTGTTTAAAGTAATCTATGTAGTACTCTTTTGCATTGCCAAGGTAAATGTTGTTCTGAGAGTAAAAATCTTTATAAGAGCCTGTAAAATTTATGCTTTGAGAATTTTCTATCGCCGTATTCAAATCAAAGCTAACTCCTCTTTCCATACCTCCAAACAGAAGGTAGCTAGTTTCGTTGTAAGAAGGCTTATTGTAGTAAAGATGGCTTTTGAACGTTAGATTGTATATAGCTATCTTTGTATCTAAGGAAGCATAGGAATTCCCTTTTAATCCTCTGAAGTATCCAAATCCTATATCAGCATCTCCTCTATTAAATAGCTTTTCTAAGGTTATATTGTAATCTGTAAAGTTTGGGGCATAGGTATAGTATATTCTATTAAGATGATTTGGAATTATATTATCAAACTTGTATTTGAAATAAAGCCCGTCTTTTATCATATTTTTGCCGTAAACCGTACTGTCAAAGTAGTTTATAGGGGTTGAATGCATATATTTAGTATCTATATTTATAGAGTTTTGATATTGCCAGGTTAAGTCTCTAAACTGTTTGTAAAGTTCCCTATCCATAGGATTTGCTTCTAAGCCTTTGTAGGCATATTCCATAGCCTTTTTTATTTGGCCTGTTTTTACCAGAGCCTGTACTCTATCTCTGGTGGGAAGCTCTTCTATCTTATGTTCTAAAAGTTTATACATAAAGTATGTGTCGTAATCGTTTAAGCCAAAACTAAGAAGTTCCCATCCTTTTGGATGCTCTATTTTTTTAAGTGTTATAAGTGCCTTATCATAGTATCCTTTTGATATAAGATAAGATAGGTATATATTCTCATAATGCTCTTTTGGTAATAGTTTTTTGGCTTTTAATAAAAGCTTGTGAAACTCTTCTGGTGGTATAAAATCATAACCAAGACTTAAGTATCGCCTTAAGAACTCTTTGTCATCAATTAGCTTATGATGTTTTTTTAATCTATCTTCCATAGACTTAAAATATTTGTATCTTACGTTTTTTGAGCGCTCAGTATATCCATAAAGGTAAAGAATATCAGAGTATAAGGACGGATGCTCTTTTCTAATAGGATATATAAGTCTAAGGGCTTTTTTGCCATCTTGTAGATAATCATAAATAAGAGCAAAAGGAGTGCGAAGATTATAAGAAGTTTCATAGGCTTTGTATGTTCTTATAGCATCTTTCATTCTCTTGGTATCCTTTAAGTCATATAATGCATATATGTATTGAGCTAAAAATCTTTTATTAAAGCTATTTTTTAGTATATAATTAGAAAAGCTATAAAACATCTTTAAATCCTTGTTTTTGTAAAGAAGCTCTGCGTATAACATATCAAAATCAATATCTTTGTAAAGCTTTTCTAACTCTTTTTTATCTAACTTCCTTATCTTATCAATGGCAAACGCTTCATTCTGTGTTTTTAAAGCAAGATACATAAACCTTAAAAGCAAAAATCTTTTGTGAGTCTTTTTCCATCCTTGTAAGCTTATTTCCATAGCTTTTTGAGGGTTTTCCTGCTCCAATATCGAAGACGCTATATCGTAATCTTGGTCTTCCCCGTTAGAGGCTTCTATATTTTTTAAAGCTGCGTATAAAGCATCTTTATAATCTTTCATATAAAAAGCTAAAGAACCTAGTGTTTCCCAATAATCCTTATCGTTGGCTGGTACCAAGTCTTTGTATTTTACCAATGTAGATAAAGCTTTTTTGAAATCTTTGAGATAGTAATAGCTGTTTGCTTTTAAAAGCACCAAGCTTGGGTCTATGCCAAAAATCTTTTCTATCTTGTTTATGTATTCTATAGCTTGCTTTAAGTCTCCTTTTTGATATAAGATATAAACTAGTTCTTTCATTGATTTTTCGTCTTTTTGCGTTTTAAGGAAATGAATGAGTTTATTTATATGACCAGCCCCAAGATATGCATAACTTATATCATTTGGTGGTAGTTTATCCTTCACATAGGGCAATAGCTTTATAGCGATATTGAATCTATGAAAAGCTAAAGCTGTTTTAAAGGTTTTAATAGCATATTTTTCATTATGGGTTATATTAAAAAGTTTGAAAAATTCACTTGTAGCATCGTAAGGGTCGTTAGTCCAAAGAAGCACTTTTGCATAAGTATCCAAAAGCTCTTTGTCATCTGGGTACAAAGAGACAGCCTTTTGCAATATGGCACGAGCTTTTTGAAGTTCACCCACAGCCAGAAAAAGATTTACAAGATTTTTAATCAGGGTTTTATCTTTTGGTATTTTTAGATTCTTTATTGATACATTTTGATTGTTTTGAGAGTTTTTGTATAAAGTACTTTTTCCTACTGGCTCGTGGGGTTTTGGCAAAGTTTTAGAGGTAGTATTTTCTTTTTTAAGTTGTTTTG
>CAZTLC010000060.1:2857-6600 GCA_964614295.1 uncultured Aquificaceae bacterium
TTGTTTTGTTTTTTGCTCTTTTAGTTTTATATATATTTTATGTATGTACTCTTTTTTCTTATGAGGGGTAGGTGTGTTAAACCTAATATTTATTTTTAATAGATACTCCTTAGAAAAAGAGATGCTTACTATTGTAAGAAAAAATAATAAGACAAAGATGCTTTTATTCTTCATAGAGTTTTAATACCTCGTTCCCTACTTTTTTGATAAAATCTTTATCTGCGGTAGCTAGTGAATTTTTTACCATAAAGTTTATAAAATCAGGGTCTTTAGAAAAGTTTATATATTTTAGTATAAGCACTTTGGCAAGATTGTAATCTTTGTTCCACAAGGAATAGGTGATACTTTGCTCTATAGCTTTTTTCTTTAAATCTTGAGGTAGCGTACTTATAACATAGTTTATACCCCTCAAGTTTTTGTTTTTCACATAGTCCATGATAATTTCATTATAATGGATTTTAATAAACGATTTATCGTTTTTAAACTCTTTAAAATATTTGGTCTTGCAGTTTATATCGTTTAGATAATTACATATATCATATATTAAAAGCTTGTCTTTGGTTGTTTGTTGTCTGGCATTCATCAGTTTTTTTACCAGTGACTGAAGTTCCTGTTTATCTTTGAAATACATTGCCATAGTTATGGCTTCCTTGATGAGGTTTATATTGTCAGTATAGCTTGATAATCTATAGAGCGCCAATGCCTCTGCTTTTGGTATATCCATTTGTTTACTTTCTTTATATACGATAATAGCACTTTCTTTTGTGGGGTTTTTGTTGAGATATTCTATGAGAGCGTTAGTCATTTTTTCTTTTATTAGAAATTTCTTTCTTAAACTTATAGTGGAAAAGTATTCTTCTTTTAGGACATAATACTCTAATAGTGGTAGTGTTTTTAGTTTGTAGTTGCTATTTTTAATAGTCGTTAAAATGTCTTTTGCCTCTTTGTAATTGTAAAATTTTATATAAAAAATGATTATCTTTTCAAGTTCTTTATCGCTAATATCGTGATGTTTAATGATATTTTCTAAGTATAATTTTTTTATATAGCTTCCACCTAGGTTGAGGTTGTTTAAAGTTTTTAATATATAAAACTTTGGAAATAAAATAAAGGCTATTAATAAAATAAACAATATAAAGGCTATAACTTCACTATATTTAAAAGCCTTATTTACAGATGACTTCTGATATCTCATAGTCTTTAACATCTTTTCTGCCTTTTATTATCCACAAACCGTTATTTTCTTGTACTGTCGCATCAGAGGATGAGCAATGATGGGCTCTTATCTTTGCTAAAAGGGGGATATAGCTTTTAAAGCTTATAAACATACTACCATCTTTCCTTTTAAAATGTTTTATAATCCCATTAGCGTATGTAAGATAAAGGTTTTGGGGCTTTTTGGTAAATATTAGCTTATAATCTCCCGAACCATCCAAGTAAATATATCTTTGGTGGTTTATGGTAGAATAACCAACTACACCTTTAGATTTATCTAAATCTGGATATCCCCATGATAGCGGAACTCTTACAGTCCTAGCATAGCCGTTGTTTTTTATAATAAATCCGTTTTTAATCCTTATAATGGCAGTTTCCCTAGCATCAAGGACAATATTATCGTACTGATAAGGAAATATTGGTATGGGACGTCTTGCTAAAGCATAATCGTATACCTTTTTTAAAGTATTTAAAGAAGCTACTGTATCAGCAGCGTAAAAGTGATAATATATGGCAAACGGCTTTAATCTCCTTGGTTTGTCTGTTAGTTTAAAAGCCTGAATGACATTTGAAAAACCCCAAGGTATTCTCATACCGTGTGTATATATAAAATCGTTCTGGATGGGAGCATAAACCTGATAAAAATACTCGCCAAAGTTTACCCCACTTCCACTTATATACTTTAAAAAATTCTTTTTATTATCAATTACAGTATTACCACCATTTATATTGTAAATCTTTGCCTTATAAGTCGTAAGAAGAGCTTTTCTATCTGGGTCAGCATCTCCGCTCCACTGCAAGAGATTTACAGGCTTGCCTGGTGGTGTTAGTTTGTCTAGGATACTCACAGAACCAAGTATTTCGTAAGTTTGGTTGTATTTATACCCAGGTATCATAAGTCTCATTTTTGGAGCATTTGGGGTTTTTAACACCTTTCGCCAGTGGTATGGGTGAGAAAATGTATGACTTGCCGGTTCTACGTTTGGTAATTTAAATATCTTCTTGGCTATAGCTTTTAATTCTTGAGATTTTTCTGGATAACTGCCGTGAGAAGATATGTCACCTGCTATTATTGATATAGAAATAGGTATTTTGTATTTTTTGTCAGTTAAAAACCTGTCGTATAGAATCTGGCCAGTAGTTTTTTCGGTATCTATCTCGGATAATCCCGGGAAGTCATCACCATCCACAAAAGCTATAAGTATCCTAGCGCCGTTTTCAGTAGTATAATCCATAGCTGGTATATTTGGCTTTAGTATCTTTTTAAAGATTTTAAAAGGGTCATAAACAAATAAGCCGTTGAAGTTTATAAAGCTCCCATTTAGCGCAAAACCACCCCATTTTGTTAAAACAAAGGGAGTGAAGGTTTCCCCTTCCTGATTTTTGGCTTTTACCAAAATATCACCTTTTGTCTTGTATAAGTTGTGAGAGTATTCTAATACAAGTGGGGCTTCATATCCACTTCCCGGGGCTTCGTATAAAATATCAAAGTTAGATAGTTTAGGGGATGCATTTTTCTCTTTTTTTATGCCAAGCTCGTCTAAAAAGCTATCGTTGTCTATAGGCATTTTACTTATGAAAAATAGTTTTATATTGTTATCTAAAGCATTTGATATATAGTCTTCAAAATAGTTTTTATGTTTTACATTTATATAATGGCTTATTACTGCTTTAAAACCTGTGTTTGTTAAAGATGGCAATCTTTCTCTATTTACTTCATAGACAAAGGGTACATATCCAAGATACTCAAGTATAGGCCAAATTACATTGCTTATATAAGATTTTTGTCTTATATTGTTGTAACCTTTGTTGTACAAAAGAAGAACATTTCTTCTTAGGATATTGCAAGCTGAATATCCTACCTTATCTAAATTGTAATTGGATACATATGGTATAAAACCGTAAGATTTTATCTTTTTTACATCATCTACAGCCTCTTCTTTGTTGTTTGAGTAATCTAAAACTATCACAGGTATTCCATCTTCTTTTATATGGGATAATATCTTTAAGAGTTCATCGGTGTTGTTTCTTGGCATACTTATATAATTTTTGTGGTTGTCTATGCCTCTAAATAGGCTCTCCACAAGAACAGCGTTTATATATGGCTTTATCTTATCAAAAACGCTAAAACCTCTATTTACTACGATAATCTTGTCTTTGTACTTCTCTCTTAAGGCTTTTACAATATCTACAATAGCATCCTGGTAGGCTTTCCAATCTTTTTGTGGGACTACAAGCTTATAGGAGTTTAAAGTATCTAAGAAAAATCCATCAAAACCTTGTTGTATAATATACCTAGCCTCTTCGTTTACGAGAAAGTTTTGATACTCTTTGTTTGTAATGTTTAATATCTTTGAGCCCCACATTTTGTTTTTGCCTATTTCAAAGGCTTTTAGTTTATTGTAAAATGGGTTTCCTCTATCTAATTCACCAACGCTAAGATATCCAACGAATGTTGGAGGATGCTTTTCATAGAACAACATCCTTATATCTTTTATAAATTTTGCATTGGGATTTGTAATAACCAT